>JBHEPK010000050.1:0-7147 GCA_046260325.1 Desulfonatronovibrio sp. | reverse complement strand
AAGTAACGTAAATTAAGGTGAACATCTTCAACTATTTTTGAGCAGGACTCCACATTAACAATTCTAAAAAATAAACTCAATCTCGACATGTCTAATGTAAGTTCATCAAGAGGCATATTTCTTAATGAATTAACCTCTTCTTCAAGATCCTTGATTTTGGTTTTACCGCGTTTGAGCTCACCGGAAAGACGGATTTTTTCAGCAAGAAGATAGATAAGAGAGATAAAGCCACCGGCAACAAAGGCCAGTAGAACTATCAGGTAGTATGGAATCTCTCTGCTTTGAAATTCTGTTCCAAAAAGTTCCAGATAAAGTTTGACGGTGGTTGACAGGAGTTCATTATTCTGAACGAAAAAAAGCATGGAAAAGAAAAACAGAAGGATCAGCGCGGCTACTCTCAAATATTTCATGAAAATGCTCCTTATGTGATAGAAGTTGCAAATAAAGGTTTAAGCTTATTATAAGTCGATTGTAAATGTTCCGGAATTACACTTGTTTCACTCATCACAGCCATAAAAGAATGATCGCCAATCCATCTCGGTACAAGGTGAAAGTGAAGGTGCTCTTTAATTCCTGCTCCTGCGGCTTCACCAATATTCAGTCCAATATTTATACCCGGAGGATTGAAAGCTGACTTAAGGATAGATGTTGTTTTTTTAATCCATTCCATCATTTCACCTGTTTCATCAGCATCAAGTTCTGTCAGGCATTGAACATGCCTGTAAGGGGTTACCATGAGATGAGCGTTGCTGTAGGGAAATTTGTTCATAATTACGAAGCAGTGTTTCGCCCTGTGCAAAATTAGACGCTCAGAATCTTCATCAGTATCCTGAGGAAGACAAAATACACATTCATCAGGTTTGGGGCCAAGAATATATTCAATTCTCCACGGTGCCCATAAGGCTTTCATCAAGTCAACTCCTTAAGATGCTTATCCTATAAAAAAAAAAAATACAAATTGAAAATTCATGAGACTTTTGAATGTCGACATAAATAATTTCCAATATGGAAAATTATAAAATCTGACTCAGGAACTTTTTGGTTCGTGGATGTTCCGGGCTTTTGAAAAAATGTTCCGGTGTTCCTGTTTCCAGGATTTTTCCTTCATCCATAAAAATTACCCTGTCGGCTACCTGCCTGGCAAATCCCATTTCATGGGTAACAACAACCATTGTCATCCCTTCAAGCGCCAGGTTAGCCATAACATCCAGAACTTCGCCAATCATTTCAGGATCAAGAGCTGATGTTGGTTCATCAAAGAGCATTATTTGCGGATTCATGGCCAGGGCCCTTGCAATGGCAACCCTTTGCTGTTGTCCTCCTGAAAGCTGGGCAGGATAGGCTGCAGCCTTTTCTTTGATTCCTACCTTTTCTAAGAGATACATTGCGTTTTCTCTGGCCCTGGTTTTGGATACTTTTTTCAGCTTCATGGGAGCAATCGTCAGGTTTTGCAGAACAGACTTGTGAGGGAACAGGTTAAAATTCTGAAAAACCATTCCAAGCTCCATGCGGACTTTATTGATATCACATTTTTTGTCAGTAATGTCCTGACCATCAATGGTTATTTTTCCCTTATCAACTGTTTCCAGTCTGTTTACAGCTCTAAGCAGGGTGCTTTTCCCGGAACCGCTGGGTCCGATGATTACAACCTTTTCACGTCTTTTGACTGTTAAAGATATATTGCTCAGAGCTTCAACATCGTCAAAAAATTTATATATATTCTCAATTTTAATTATAGTCTGATCACTTGTTGTCATAAGGCTTAACCTTGTCTTCCATGATGCTTACAATTTTAGATAGTATCAGTGTTATCATAAGATAAATCAATGCAATCATGGTGTATGTTTCAAAGTAGGCAAATGTCTGTGTGGCAAATTCCCGACCACGCCGTAGAAGGTCTGACACAGCGAGGATGGATACCAGTGAGGTGTCTTTAAGAAGTGCAATGAATTCATTGCCAACAGGCGGCAGGATAGTACGCATGGCCTGGGGAATAATTATGTAAAACATTGTCTGGGCTTTGCTGAACCCGAGAGATCTTGCAGCTTCTGTCTGACCTTTGTCAATGGACTGAATTCCTGCCCGGAATACTTCTCCCATATATGCACCATAACAAACCGTCATAGCAGTAATGGCAGCGGTAAAAGGATGGATTTTGAAAAAACTTCCCAGAGCATAGTATATATAAAAAAGTTGAACCAGAAGGGGTATGCCTCTGACTACCTCAACATAAACTGAAGCAATGAGATTGATAGATCGATTCTTGGACAATCTTCCAAGACCAGTAAAAAGACCGACAATCAATGATAATATAATGGATAAAAAGGTTACCTGAAAGGTAATCAGTATTCCGTCAGGTACGAATTTGATTATTCTGAGATATGGATCCGGCTTGAAAATTACCAGTGATGCGATAGCAATGACTGCCCCGACAAAGGTGACGTTCCAGGCACTGACCAGTCCTTTATCCTTGGTGGAAGGGATGGCTGCACCATCTGTTATATCAATTTTAGTGTCTTTGTTGTTCATTTGTCTGAGTCAAGTATGAAATCGTGCCTTTAGAGCTACTTAGTCGATGATTAGAATTAATTCAAAAAGTGGTGGTGAACAGAGACAAAAAGCCGGGACAATCAGGATATGATTGTCCCGGCTTATGATCTTTACAGTCCAAACCATCTCTGTTTGATTTCGTCTTCAAGACCTTTGTCTTTTACAGCCTGAATTCCATTATTTATAAGGTCAAGGACCTTGTCATTGCCTTTCTGCACAGCAATTCCGTAGTATTCAGGTTCATCAGATTCTATAACAGTAACCAAGTGCAGCTTTTCAGCAAACCTTGGCTCATTAAGGGCATACTGGGCTGCAACCGGGTCATCACAAACAACTCCGTCGATACGGCCGTTATAAAGATCCTGCATTGCCAGACCAATTTCATCGTATGAACGGGCATTAACACCTGATACATCTTGAATGGCAAAATAGCCAGTGGTTCCGATTTGAGCGCCAACAGTCTTTCCCTGAAGATCTTCAAGTGATTTGGCTGTGCTCTTCCGGGGTACTACCAGTCCCTGCTTTACCTCGTAATAGGGGATGCTGAAGTCCATGGCTTTCTTACGATCCTCAGTGATACTTACTGAAGAACAGATTGCGTCATAATTTTCTGCGGCCAGACCTGCAAAAATACCATCCCAGGCAGTATTTCTAAATTCAGCGGTAAACCCGGCTTCTTCAGCAACAGCGGTCATATAGTCAATGGAATAGCCTACGATCTCTCTGTTTTCATCAATCATTTCCATTGGGGGCCAGGTCGCATCCACTGCAAAAACAATTTTTTCAGCCATAACCGGCTTGGCAAAGAAAAGCAGAGCCAGCAAAATAAAAGTGAACCTTTTAAACATCTTAAAGCCTCCTGAAAAAGTTAATATTGTTCCATACAGAAAATAAAAAACGAAATATTATTTAATTGAGAATCGCAGGTCAAGAAAAGTATATTCAAGCATGATTTGGACAAAAGAAAATACTGGAAAATTGGAGGCAAAGAGGTTATATTATCAATCTTTGAGTGACACTTACAAGCTGCATAGATCTTACCATTGCCGCGTCGCTATTAAAATTTTCTAACATTCAGGTATAAAAAAAGGGATTTTCTGTAATGGAAAAAAAAGTTGAACTGGTAATTAAAAAATTTGCTGATTCAGTGGTCAATGTCCTTGGAACAATGGCCATGACCAAGGCAAAACCGGGCAAGGCTTACGTAAAAAAAGACAATACAGCCAAAGGCGATATCTCAGGAGTTATTGGATTTTCCAGTCCCTCGGGGAAAAGCAAGGGAACCATGTCGGTTACATTTACCCTGGATTCTGCCCTGGGGATCATTAACAACATGCTTGGTGAGGAATATAAAGAAGTAACTGATGATGTAGCTGATGCAGTGGGGGAACTGACCAATATGATTTGTGGTCAGGCCAGAAAAGGTCTGGCTGAAATCGGTATTACTTATGAAGGGGCAATCCCTTCAGTTGTATCGGGCGCAGGGCATTCCATCAGGCATGTTTCCTCATCCGCCATACTTGCCGTGCCCTTTGAAACTCCCTTTGGCCCGCTAATTGTTGAAATCTGCTTTTCCTGACAAAGAGTTAAAGCTCTACTTTATCTTCAGGATTCATTGATAGAACCTTTGTTTCAGGAGAATATAAAGCCACCTGCTTTTCAAAGTTTTCAGTATTCTGTTCCAGCACAGGAAATGATCCCCAATGCATGGGAGTGACCTTTTTACACCCGAGCATCTTGCAGGCAAGGGCGGCTTGTCTTGGATCCATTGTAAATACTCCGCCAATGGGCAATATGGCCAGGTCAATCTCGTAAAGTTCCCCCCAAATCTGCATGGATGAAAATATTCCAGTATCTCCGGCGTGATATATTGTATATCCATTTTCCAGAACAATAATAAACCCCACACATGACCCCTTGTCACAGGAATGAACAGCCTGGGTCATGGTCACCTGAATATCCTTGTACCGGATTGTCCCACCTATATTAAAGCCGATTCCATTTATAATCTGAGACTGATCAATTCCCAGATCCATACATTTGGCAGCCACTTCTACAATTGCCCCTAAGTGCGCTCCTGTATTTCTGCAGACATCAACAGCCTGTCCAAGATGATCAGCGTGGTCATGGGTCAGAAGTACAAGATCACACTTTGATACATCATCTGACTTTATCCGGGCAGAAGGATTTCCCTCGAACCAGGGATCAATAAGAATATTTGTGTTTGGAGTAACGATTTCAAAATTGGCATGTCCATGCCAGATGAGCTGATTGGACATAATGAACTCCTTTTTCAAAGATTAACATGGATCAGGGTATCTATTCACAATGCTGTGAGGACAGCCTGCAGGCTTTATCAAAAGTAGAAAAATGTGCTGAAGAGTTACAAATCAGATTCCATTCCATCTGTTAAACAATTCATGCTCAATTTTCAAGGAGTCTAATATTCTTCCGGCAATATGCCTTACAAGATCATTAACTGTTTCAGGGCCGTGATAAAAACCAGGGCAGGGCGGGAGGATTGTTGCACCTGCATCATGGGCTTTGAGCATGTTTTCAATATGGATTCGATTAAGGGGTGTCTCCCTTGGCACAATGATCAGGGGGCGTTTTTCTTTTAAACTAACATCTGCTGCCCTGTGGATGAGATTGTTTCCCAGACCGTTGGCAATGGCAGAGAGGCTGGCCATGGAGCAGGGACAGACAATCATGCCTGAATGGAGAAAAGAACCACTGGCAATGCAAGCGCCTATTTGATCCTGACTGTAAGAATAGTCGGCAGTTTCCAGTATGGAATCATAAGAATCCGCTTCCAGTTTAAGAACCTTATGCGCTGCATTGGATACTATCAAATGGAGTTCAATATCCTTGAGCTTAATCTCTTTTATCAGCTCTAAGGCATACGGCATTCCACTGGCCCCTGTAAGGGCCAGAACAATTTTTTTCATGTCAGCTTCCCAAAGAACAGGCTCTGTTTAATCTGTTTATAACTCTTTCTTTGCTTAGAACCTCCATAGTTTCAAAAAGTCCGGGACTGGCGGTTCTGCCTGTAATAGCCACCCGCAAAGGCTGGGCAATGACTTTGAACTTAATATCATTATCCTGAATATATTCTTTAAAGATCTGCTCTAAGCTTGACTGATCAAAGGTTGGAAGATCTTTGAGCTTTGAAGTAATTTCCTGCAGATGAGCCTTAGAGTCAGCAGTTAGAAATTTATCAACTGCTTTATCATCATAGACCAGCTCATTATCACCAATTAGAAAAAAATCAGCCATTTGAGCCATTTCCTTCATGGTCCCTGCCCGGGGCTGGAGAAGGGGAATGATTTTTTCAAGATAATCCGGATCTGCCGGCAGAAACTGTTCAGGAATGTGTTCCTGGATGATTTTTACCAGCCTGGAAATGTCTGCTTCTTTGATATAATGAGAATTGAGCCAGGTCAGCTTGTCCACATCAAAAACGCAGGCTGAAGCACCCAAGTTTTCAAGTGAAAATTTATTAATCAGATCTTCTGCTGAGAAGATCTCTTCATCTTTGTATGACCAGCCCAGGCGAACCAGGTAATTAACCATTGCCTCGGGAAGAAAGCCCATTTCCTTGTAAGCCATTACTGACAATGCGCCGTGTCGTTTGGAGAGTTTTTTCTTGTCAGGTCCGAGAATCATGGGAACATGACCAAACAGAGGAGGTTCAATGCTCAGGGCTTTGTAGATAAGTATCTGTTTGGGAGTATTGTTGACATGATCATCACCGCGAAGAATATGGGTGACTCCCATCTTTAGATCATCCACAACCACAGCGAGGTTATATGTTGGAGTGCCGTCTTTTCGCTGAAGTACAAAATCATCCAGTTCCTGATTATTTACGGATATGGGTCCTTTGACCTGATCAGTAAATATGGTCTGGCCATCCAGAGGTGCTTTGAGCCTTATGACCGTATCAGGACCAGGTTTATGTCCAAGCTCTCGACATTTTCCATTATATTTGGGCTTCAGTCCTTTTTGCCTGGCATCCTGGCGCATGGCCTCAACTTCATCTGGAGTACATTTGCAATAATAGGCATTGCCACTCAAAACCAGTTTATCAATATAGCTGAGATAAATGTCTTTTCTCTCGCTCTGAAAAAATGGCCCCTCATCATAGTCCAGACCCAGCCAGTCCATGGCGTCAATTATTGCCTGAGTCATTTCCGGGGTTGATCTCTGCTCATCTGTATCTTCTACCCGAAGAATAAACCTGCCGCTGTTTTTTCTGGCATAAAGCCAGCTGAACAGCGCAGTCCTGGCCCCACCAATATGCAGATAGCCTGTGGGGCTGGGTGCAAATCTTGTTACAATGTTCATTTTTTACCTTTGAAAAAAATGGCGGACCATAAAGGGCCCGCCTGATTAAGAAATTATTGTTGTTAAATCCGGTTTTATTCTGCCGGCTCCACACCTTTTACATCTGGGATTTCCTTTAGAAGCAAACGTTCTATTCCATTTTTTAAAGTCATAGTTGAAGATGGACAGCCACTACATGCCCCTTGTAAGATAACATGCACGGATTGATCGTCTTCATCATAGGACTTAAATACAATATTTCCACCATCACTGG
>JBHEPK010000005.1:20748-28087 GCA_046260325.1 Desulfonatronovibrio sp. | reverse complement strand
GAGGAATTGTCATCTTTAATCAGGTTTATCATCAACAGTTTGAACGGCTCCAATGTCCTGGTCACCGCGGATCATGGTTTTCTGTACCAGGACAGCGCTTTGACCAGCTTAGACAAGAGCAACAGCTTTAAAAAACCTGATGAAGCCATAAAGTCCAGGAAGCGCTATATCATTGGCCGAAATCTTGGCCAGAGTGATGCAGCCTGGAAGGGCAGCACTGCCAGGACTGCTGATACCAATGATGATATGCAGTTCTGGGTTCCCAGAGGAATGAACAGATTTCATTTTGCCGGGGGAGCCAGGTTTACCCATGGCGGGGCCATGCCCCAGGAAATCATTTTGCCGGTTATCCGGGTGAAAGAACTTGATACCAAAGCTGCAGAAAAGGACGCGGTCAAAAAGGTTGGGGTGTCTGTGCTTGGCTCCAACCGCAAGATTGTGAATACCATACATAAAGTTGAAATGATTCAGACAGACAAAGTGTCTGAGCGCGTACTTGCCAGAAGTCTGACTGTCTCCATCAGAGATGGAAGCGAACTTGTGAGCAGTGAACAGGCAGTAACCTTTGATTCAGTTTCAGACTCCATGGAAGACAGAAAGAAAGTAGTCAAGCTGCTGCTGAAAAAAGGTGGGTACGACAGCACCCGGGAATATTCACTGGTACTCAGAGACCCGGAAACAGGCATAGAGTATGAGCGGATACCGGTTTATATTGACCTGGCTTTTATTGATGATTTTTAAAACCTTATTTTGTGGAGGCAGACCATGGAAACATTAAAAGAGGAAGCCCTTCACGTGCTTTCACACATGCCTGAGTCATCAGATATTGATGACATAATGTATAACCTTTATGTTCTGGACAAGGTAAGAAAAGGCAGACAAGCCTTTGAAAACGGAGACAGCCTGTCTGTTAATGACTTGCGAAAGGAAATAAAACTATGGTCAGATGGTCAGGTCCAGCAAAAAAAGACTTAAGAAGAATATTTGACTATATTGCCGAAGATTCAATCTACTATGCCAACAGTGTGGTGCAGACCATTGTTGATAAGTCCGAATCTCTTAATGCTTTCCCCCAAATGGGCAGAAAAGTCTCTGAAATTGGAGAATCCAATGTTCGGGAAATATTTATTTACTCCTATAGGCTCATCTATGAATCTTCAGGAGAAGACATACATGTCCTGGCTATCATCCATGGCAAACAGGACTTGGCAAGGTTAAAGCCTGACTTATTTGAATAGCTCAGCAAAAGGATAAAATTTATTCATGGAAACAACATCACCCAGCCTCAACAGCCTGCTTAATGAACATTTTCAGGGCAAGGTGGTTCGCAAAGACCTGACCAAACTGCTTAAGGAAGGAGACAATGGGCATCTCGGGCTGTACAGGATAGAGACCCAGGTTACTTCCGGCAACGGCAAGCTGTCCATTTCCGGGGTTGAAGCCAACAGCAAGGCCCGCGAACCAATCAAGGTGGCCTTTGACTACTTCAAAGCCCATACATCAAGAATCAGCGCAACCAGTAAAACCGGAGAAAAGGATTTCCATCTTCATATAGTAGATATGAATAACAACGGTCCCAATCTTTCCATGACCCTGCCCTGCCTCATTGCCCTGTGTTCCGGGCTCATGGGCAGGCCTGTTCTGGGCAGCTTAGTTGTTGTGGGCGATATGAGCCTTGGCGGGAGCATCATTCCGGCCGACAACCTGGCTGCATGCCTTCAGGTGGCCTTTGACTCGGGAGCCAAGAGGATTCTTATTCCCATGAGCAGTGTTGGAGACATCCCCACCATCCCAGGCGAACTCTTTGCCAAGTTCCAGACCAGCTTTTACGCCGATCCCGTAGATGCGGTGTTCAAGGGGCTGGTAGTGGAGTAGGAATGGCTCCTGCTATCTGGCTTTAATGAGCCTGAAAATCTTTGAAAATAAATAAATTTTAACACATACGGGTACCATCTGGGTACCACAATATTTACACAAAAAAAGGGGTTACAGCAATTAAGCCATAACCCCTTGAAATTCCTGGTGCCGAGGGACAGAATTGAACCGCCGACACGGGGATTTTCAGTCCCCTGCTCTACCGACTGAGCTACCTCGGCATTGTCATCGGAAAAATGGCTTATAGCTGAGAGCATTTTCTTTGGCAAGAACTTTTTTTTTAAATTTAAAATTTACTTTTTTCACCAAGCAGGGTAAGGGTACCTTCTGGCAGGAGTAATGTATTGAAACAACATTCTATCAGGATCGATTTTCTGACCATATTAAAGTAATGACAAGGAGTGAATAATGGTATCTATCTTCTGGTTAGGCTTATGCTACATTCTTGGTTCTCTACCTTTTGGGCTCTTGATTTCTCAGTCATTCTGCAAGATAGACCCAAGACAGCAAGGCAGTAAAAACATTGGCGCAACAAATGTTGCAAGGATTTGTGGCTTCCAGTATGGGCTGGCTGTATTGATTCTGGACATCCTTAAAGGCTATTTGCCCATTTTGCTGGCTTTCAAGTTCAGCGGCTCTGTGATTCTTGTTTCCCTGACAGGTCTGGCACTCGTAGCCGGCCACATGTATTCTGTTTTCCTTTATGGAAAAGGAGGCAAAGGCGTGGCAACGACTGTTGGTATTTTTTTAGCTTTAGCCCCTGTAGCCACAGTCTGGGCAGTTGGAATCTGTCTTGCAGTCATTTATTTGACCGGATTTGTTTCTTTAGGCTCATTAGCCTTAGTAACAGCAGCTCCACTGACTTTTCTTTTTACTGGAAACTTTGCCTACATTATTGCAGCTCTGCTTATCATGGGGCTTGTATTCTGGAGACACGAAGAAAACATTCACAGACTTCTGAGTGGAGAGGAAAACAGCTGGCGCAATAAAAACTGTGCAGAATAAAAAATATTTCCTGTGATACTCTGAATATATAGAGAATCTTCTACAATAAAGCCCACTGGTGTATGCTGGTGGGCTTTATTGTTTGGAAAAAATTAATTCACCACAATAATAACACCCGACCGCGAACTCGCAAGTCAGAAGGCCAAGCACTGAACTATGTTGAGTAATTAGAATTTTTCAAATATAACTGTCTATAGTGTCAACTAAGGGGGTAAGGGTTGATTTATTTAAAGCAGTAACAGGAATACCATCAGGAAAAATATTCTTAACGATATCTTTTTGCTCCTGTGATAACTTGTCCCATTTATTCAAGGCCAGAAAAGTTCTCTTATGATCAAGATCAAGATCTTTTAAAATTTTTTCTACAGCCTTAACCTGCTCTTCAACCTCTGGGTGGGATACATCAGCTACATGCACCAAAATACTGGCCTGGGATAATTCTTCTAAGGTAGCCATGAATGCTTCTCTGAGATCCTGAGGTAAATCTTTGATAAACCCCACAGTATCTGTGAGAATAATCTCTTTATCCTTGGGAAACCTTAACCGCCTGCTTGTAGGATCAAGAGTAGCAAAAAGCTTGTCCTGGGCAAGAATTTCACTATGGGTCAGGGTATTCAAGAGAGTTGATTTCCCAGCATTGGTATATCCCACAAGAGAAATAACCGGCACATCACCCTGCTGCCTTTTGGACCTGGTATTCTGGCGATGCTTGCGCAGACTGTTTAAATCATCTTTTATTTTTTTAATCCTGTCCCTGATCTTGCGTCGGTCCAGCTCAAGTTTGGTTTCACCCGGTCCGCGACCACCAATACCCCCTGTTAGTCTGCTCAAGGCCCTGTCCTGTTTGATCAACCGTGGGAGGGTGTATTTCAGCTGGGCCATTTCCACCTGAAGCTTGCCTCCTTTGGATGTGGCGTGCTGGGCAAAAATATCCAGAATCAATTGCGTACGGTCCAGAATTTTTCTATCGGTCATGGAGGCAATGTTGCGGAGTTGAGTTGGAGTAAGCTCCTGATCAAAGATTATGACAGAAGCATTATGCTGCAGGGCCATTACCTCAAGCTCTGAAAGCTTGCCCCTGCCAAGAATATACCTGGGATTGACCTTGGGAATTCGCTGGATCATAGACCCGGCAATATCTAATCCTGCTGTTTTCGCCAGATCCTTCAATTCCACAAGGGACTTTTTAAGTTCTTTTCTGGAAGATGTGCCTACACTGACCAGTATTCCCCGTCCTTCTCTGGCCTCAACTTCAAGGGTTGCTCCCACCCGATCCAGTTCCTTTTCAAGTGATTCAGCATTTTTCTGGAAATCAAAATCAACTTTGTCCCAGAAAGCAGGATCATGGATAAGATACGGTTCGTTGCGGGGATTAGGAGGCAGGATATGCGCCCATTGAAACTTATCCGGACGGCCCTGATTATCAAGGGTCAAAAGGGACACTGAGTCAAGACGCAAAAAGACCATGTCCATAAGATCTTCATTTGTCAGAAAAGATGATCCAAGGTGAGTATGAAACAACCTGAGCCCGCTTAGCCTGCCAGAACTCTGACGCAGCCTTTCAAGCCTGGGGATCAGAATTCCTTCATGGTCTCCCACCAGAACCATGAACACATGACCACGCCGATCAATGAGCAGACCGATCTGTCTTTTGATCTGTGCTGTGATGTCGGCCAGTTCATGCACTTGCTCCGGTGTAAAACCAGGCGATGAGGGATAAACTCTGAAGTATAGTCTGGAAAGGGCCTTAACCTGACTGGGTTTGAGCCCTGTGAGATTTCCTTGAGGTTTTCTGGCTATGTAAAGTTCTCCTTAAAAAATTTATTGAATATGTTTTTCACGCATATATTCAGCAATCATCTGATCATAGCGTGAAGTCATATCAAAGGTATACCAGGCTGTTTTCTGTCTGAAAGTAAGGTCAATACTGCCTGCTTCATTCATCTGTTTCATAAATGAAGAATAGTAGTCAGGGTGAGGCAGCACACAAACACTGAAAAAGTTTTTGGCTGCAGCACGCAAAAGAGTCGGGCCGCCGATATCAATCTTTTCAACAGCATCGCGCAGACCTGCATCCTGGATAACAGCTCCGGCAAAGTCATAAAGATTAACGCAGACAAGATCAAAAAATTTAATGCCATGTTTCTCTATGGTCTGACCATGCTCGGGATTATCCTTATCAGCCAGGACACCAGCATGGACTGCCGGGTGGAGTGTCTTAACCCTTCCCCCCAGAATTTCAGGAAAAGCAGTAACATCGCTTATTCCTGTAACCGGAATATTATTCTCTCTGATAATTTTTGCTGTTCCTCCAGTGGAAACTATTTCCACATTTTTTTCCCCAAGGAATCTGGCCAACTCAACAATACCTGTTTTATCGGTAACACTTATCAAAGCCCTGTTAATGGAAAGATGCCTCATTTTTACCTCCCTTAAAACAAAATCCTTGCCAGAATTATTCACGCCTTGCAAGAAATTTAGGTTAAGGGTCCGGACAGAATCAACATGCACACATTCTGACCGAACCCTTATCGGGGAGGAGGATTCTCATCAGGAAATTTCTTTCAAAAGATCCTGGGCTGCTTCGTTACCCGGCTCATCAGCGAGGACGATTTCTAAGTGTTGCCTGGCTTCTTCATTACGACTCAGACTTTTGAGGCATCCGGCCAGAGAAAACCTGATCTCTGTTTTGGAGGGCTCTATTTCCATTGCATTTTCCAGATATTCAATAGCTGTTTCAATTTTACCCGTGGAATAAGCAGTCTGAACAAGACCAAACAAAGAAATAATATTCGCCGGATTCACCTCTAACGAGCTCTTAAATAAGGTAAAGGCCCTGTCAGGAGAACCTATTTCCGATTCAATAAGTCCAAGACCTGCAAATGCCTTGTCATTGGCCTCCACATTGGTGGCTTTCTCATAAAGAGTACCTGCTTTTTTCAACTCACCTTTTTGAACCGCTATTGTTGCCAGTCCAATATATGGATCAGCATGAACACCATTGGATCCGGCAGCTTTCTGGTAATATTGTTCAGCTTTATCCAGTTCACCCATAAACAGATAGCACTCACCCAGTTCCTTGTTAATTTCATAATCAAGATTGTTACTCATAATTTTTCTCCTCCATAAAGTTTTCAATTTTTTCCGTTGAAAAATCTCAAGCAACATGCGTGCCATACATTCTACATCAGTCTCCTCAGGCTGAAACATAAAAATCCTGTTTAGCTCAGAATCCTCCTTTTCCAACTTTCTTCTTAATGCCTGAACACAAAACAAAAAAATTGTTTTGGAACAGGAGTTGCTTAGGATTAAGGGAAGCAAAAAAATGTTGAACATATATATAAAGGAGTTTCTCCCATGAGGTCACTGTTTGGAACCCATATTCATGTAGTATCTAAGGTACTGGACATGCGACTGGAGCGTCAAAATGTTGTCTCTTCCAACCTGGCCAATGTCACAACACCAGGATACAAGGCCAGACGCATAGAATTTGAAGATGCTCTTCAGTCTGCCCTGGGGTTAGACGGAAAAGGCACAGTCGACAGAACGGATAAAATGCATATGCCTGCCAAATTTAACCCAAAATCATTTGGTGCAGACTTTATCAAAAGCATAGAACCCAGAGTCTATCAGGGCGAAGACTCTGTTGACCTGGACAAGGAAATGTCTGTCATGGCCCAGAATACTTTAATGTATAATGCTCTGTCTCAGATTCAGCAAAAAAACTTTGACGGTATCAAAACAGCCATTAGAGAAGGAGGAAAATAATGAGCTTCATGAAATCTCTCGATATAAGCGCATCTGCTTTAAGCGCGGAAAGAACCCACTTAAATGTCATTTCCATGAACCTGGCCAATATCAACACTACCCGCACAGCTGAAGGCGGACCTTATAAGCGCAAGACTGTCTTATTCGAGGCAACCCCAGTAGAAACAGCATTTGATAAGGCTATGCAGACCGAGCTTGAAAGAGAACTCAGAGGGGTTAAGGCCAAAGCTGTCTTAAATGATAATCGACCATTTAAACTGATCTATGATCCGGGACATCCAGACGCCAACAAGGAAGGCTATGTAAGCATGCCTGATATTAATGTAGTGGAAGAAATGGCCAACATGCTTACCGCCATGCGCACCTATGAAGCCAATGTCTCTTCTATAACCACAACTAAGGCCATGTATAACAAGGCCCTGGAAATCGGGCGTTAAATGGTAAAAGACCAGCCTGACAACAAGCTTTCTACCAACTTTCAGGATGTAACGGAGGAATAACATGTCAATCTCACCCATGGCCATGAAAGCCTATAACAGCGCATTAGAGATCGGAAACGAGTTTAAACCGCAAAAAAATGAAAAAGTTTATGACGATTTCAGTGAAACAATCAAAGGTTCTCTCCAAAAGGTAAACGATATGAACTCTGAAAAAAAACAGATGATTCAGTCATTTGCTTCAGGAGAAAATA
>JBHEPK010000005.1:14186-20738 GCA_046260325.1 Desulfonatronovibrio sp. | reverse complement strand
TGCATGAACTCATGATTGCCATGCAGAAGAGCAGCGTAGCCATGCAGCTGACTACTGCTGTAAGGGGTAAAGTTCTTGAGGCTTATACAAAATTAATGCAAACCTCATTTTAATTATGCAACGTACTTTCTCGCTTAAAATTTTTGTCATAAAATAAAGCATCTGGCAGCCTTTCAAAAAACTGCGAGGCTTTTGATAACTGAACATTTTAACTAAAAACTATCAAAAAGGGTTGAGACATGACTCCTTCATTAGAAAACTTTACTGCCAAGGTAACTGGGGCCTGGAAGAACAGCACAGTATCTCAAAGAATACTCATTGGGGGATTGGCTGGTTCAGTCATTATTACCTTTTTTCTGCTTATGTTTTTTCTTACCAGAGCTGAATATGAAGTACTTTATGCCAACCTTCATACTGAGGATGCGTCCAGGGCAATGAACGTCCTGGAAAAAGAAGGCATCAATTACAAACTGGAAAACGGCGGCTCAACAATACTTGTGCCCAAGGATGACGTTCACAGGGTCAGGTTGGTTGTTGCCGGGGCAGGAGTCCTTCACGGCAACGGCATCGGCTTTGAACTTTTTGATGAAATCAATATCGGACAGACGGATTTTGTGCAAAGGACAAACTACCAGAGGGCGCTTCAGGGAGAACTGTCCAGAACAATTTCTGAATTTGAAGAAGTAGAAGAAGCCAGAGTCCATCTGGTCCTTCCCGCACGAAGCCTGTTTATTGAGGAACAAATGCCTCCTTCGGCCTCTGTTGTTTTGCAGATCAGATCAGGTCGAACTATTGACTCAGGCCAGGTTCAAAGTATTGTTAATCTGATCACCACTGGCGTTGAAGGTATGGATGGAGATAAAATCACCATATCTGACACCAAAGGGAAAGTTCTGTACGAACCAAGAGAAGACAGTCTTGCAGGGATGACCAGCACACAAATGGAATATCAGCTTTCCTTCCAGCAGAACCTTGAAAGACGCATTGAACAAATGCTGACTCCTATCACCGGGCCCGGAAGGGTTATTGCCAAAGTTAATGCTGATCTTGACTTCAACCGCCGCACCATCCGTAAAGAACTCTTTGATCCTGACAGTGCAGTAGTCCGCAGCGAACAGCGATCTGAAGAACAGAGTCGGGGTGACACCCATATGGAAGCGGGAGTTCCAGAACCGGCCTTTCAGGGAGAAGGTTATACTGGTCCGGCCACATCTCAGGAAACTTCCAGGGAAACAAGAACAACAAACTTTGAAATCAGTGTTGAAGAACAAAATATTGTTGGCTCCGTAGGTGATGTAAGCAGGCTTAATGTAGCAGTGCTTGTGGATGGAAAATACGTGACCAATGATGCAGGCGAGATGGTTTATGAAGCCCTTGCTCAGGAAGAAATGGAAAGAATCAGACAGCTGGTCGAACGTGCTGTGGGTTTTGATAATGCCAGAGGAGATAATCTTGAAGTCAGCAATATATCCTTTGGAATGCCAGAGGTTGAGCCAGATCCGACACTTATGGACAACCTGACCAACTACTTTCAGCTTATAGGAAAACCCCTGCTCAATGCTCTTCTGGTTTTACTTTTCCTCCTCCTGGTGGTAAGGCCCATAGTCATGGCCATACTCAAGCCCAGGGTTGCTGAGGAAGATGAAGAAATGGCCGGTCTGCCTGAAGGACAGGAACGTGAGGCTCTTGGCTCAGGCATGAGTGATGAGGAACTGGAAGGCATGCAGGCCCAGAAACGCATCGAGGATATCAAGGCTTTTGCCGCACAACTTGTGGATGAAAACTTTGATCAAGCCTTTGCGGTAGTTAAAAAATGGATCAAAGAGGAGAAAGCATAAGTGGCATTTCCCGGCAAACTCAGTGGTATACAGAAAACCGCCATCCTGCTCCTGGCCCTTGGAGACAACTTCACATCTGATGTCTTCAAAAGGCTGGATAAAGCCGAGATCACCCAGGTTTCTAAGGCCATGCTCGAAATGGAGAGCGTTCCCAAAGAAACAGCAGAAGAAGTGCTCAAGGAGTTCAATCAGACATTACTTCTTGGCAAAGAAATGCTTCTTGGCGGGCCTGACCAGGTCAAACGGATGCTGACCAAGCTGTTGGATTCTGACACTGCCAAGTATGTTATGGATGCCCTTGATATGGATACAGGACCAACACCCTTTAAGGACCTTGCCAATGTAAGCCCGAAAATCCTGGCTCAGATCCTGAGGAACGAACATCCCCAAACCCTGGCCCTGATCACAGGACACCTGCATCCAGAAAACGCTGGAGACCTTCTGCAGAATCTGCCGCCCGGCATCAGAGCAGAAGTACTCATGAGGCTGGCCAAGTTAGAAGCTGTACCTGAAGATATGCTCATGGAAGTTGACAAGGTTTTGCAGAACCAGCTTATTGCCATGGGCGCCAAGGAAGGACGCAAGGTTGGCGGGGTACAGTCTGTAGCAGAAATCCTTAATGCTGTGGAACGAAGTACTGAAGAGGAAGTTCTTTCAGATATTGAAGAAGAATCCAGTCAGCTCGCTGAAGAAATCAGGCAACTCATGTTTGTATTTGATGATATCGAAGAACTTGATGACCGGGCGATTCGAGAACTCCTCAAAGAAATCAGCAATGAAGATCTGACCATGGCCCTGAAAACTGCTAATGAGGACCTGCAGGAAAAATTCTTCAGCAATCTGTCTGAACGGGCAGCCAACATGATTCGTGAAGACCTGGAAATAATGGGGCCTGTCAAGCTCAGTGATGTAGAGTCTGCCCAGCAAAATGTGGTCAAAATCGTCCGGCGCCTGGAGGCTGAAGGCAGAATAGTCATAACCGGTAAAGGAGGCGGCGATGTCCTTGTCTGATGCTTCAAAAAAGTTCAGAGGCGGACGGGTTATCATGGGCATGCAGAGCAGAGCCTTGGATGAACTCAATTCTGAGGCCCGAAATGCCGTACGTTTAGCCACCCCGGAAACTGAAGAAAAATTTTTAGAGCGTGTCCGGGAAAAGGCCAGGGCAAAAGCAGCTGAAGTTATCAATTCAGCCATGGCTGAAGCAAGAGTGATTCGGGAGAAGGCATCAAAAGAAGGACGCAAACAAGGGCTTTCCAAAGCTGACGAAGAAATTGCAGCAATGAAAGACCAACTTAAATCTGATGTAGCTCAAATCTTTTCCAACCTGAAAAAAGAAAAAATAAAAATCTGGGATGAATACCGCTTAGACATGGTAATGGTACTCAAGGCATCTGTGGACAAGGTCCTGGGTATTGAAATGAGTGAAAACAGGACTAAGATTCTGGAATCTTTATTGAATCAATCTCTGGAACTTGTTGAAAGCAGCAAGGAAATGACCATTACAGTGTGTCAGGAAGATGAACAGACTGTCAGAGATTTGTTGCAGAAAGCTGAAGAGAAATACCCCGAAATGGGAACTTGCCGCGTTAAATCGTCTAAGAAGATCAAAAAAGGCGGGCTGATCCTGGAAAACGGCAGCGGGGTAGTAGATAATACCCTGGAAAGCAGATACAATGAAATCAAAAAAATCGTTGAGCAGCTTTCTTTGTCACAGGAAGAATCATGACCTTGGATGTGAAAACCTGCATTGGACTTCTTTCGGATATTAACCCGGTCCTGTCCTTTGGCAAGGTTTCCAAGGTTATTGGCTTAGTCTTGGAAGGACAAGGCATTAAAGCTCCTCTGGGCTCCATATGCAAGTTACTGCCTGATGAAAAAAATCATGACAATTCCATAAATGCTGAAGTTGTGGGATTCAGAGACGGTGCAGTACTTTTCATGCCCTATGAAGATATGCGGGGTATCAAACCCGGCACTCTTATCAAAAACTCATCAATGCCTCCCCTTATTCCTGTGGGTAAAAAGTTTTTAGGACATGCCATAGACGCTTTTGGAAAACCTCTGAAAAATTCTTCCGATAAAGTTGATGCTCAGAAATATTATCCCCTGTATGCTGAACCTTTGAATCCACTGCAGCGCCCCAGAATCGATGAACCTATTGACGTAGGGATAAAAGCCATCAACTCGCTGATTACCCTGGGCAAAGGCCAGAGGGTTGGGATCATGGCAGGTTCAGGTGTTGGGAAAAGCACCCTCATGGGCATGATGGCCAGATATACTGAGGCTGACATCAACGTCATTGCCCTTGTAGGTGAACGTGGCAGGGAAGTAGTTGAATTTATGGAAAAAGACCTTGGGCCTGAAGGACTGTCCAGGTCGATTCTGGTAGTGGCTACTTCTGATCAGGGACCTCTTATCCGGATGCGGGCAGCATTTGCAGCAACAGCCATTGCCGAATACTTCAGGGACCAGGGCAAAGACGTACTGCTCATGATGGACTCTGTTACCCGTTTTGCCATGGCTGCCCGGGAAGTTGGATTGGCCGCAGGTGAACCTCCCACCACGAGAGGATATACCCCTACTGTTTTTACACAATTACCCAAACTGCTTGAAAGAACAGGCAAAAGCACCAAAGGCAGCATTACTGGAATATATACTGTCCTGGTTGAAGGTGATGACTTTAATGAGCCCATTGCAGATGCAGTTCGCTCCATCCTTGACGGACATATTGTGCTCACCAGGGAACTTGCAGATCAGGGCCACTATCCTTCCATTGATGTTCTCAAAAGCGTAAGCAGGCTGCGAGCTGATATCGCACCCCAGGAAAGCATCAAAGCAGGGCAGCAGATTATCCGCCTCATGGCAGCCTATAACCGGGCAGCAGATATGATTAATATTGGAGCTTATGTCAAAGGAAGCAATCCTGAAATTGATCAGGCCATCAAGCTGATTGGTCCAATTAATGATTTTCTGCGCCAGAACATTACTGAAAAATTTTCCCTTGATCAGAGTTTTGCCCTCATGCAGTCCATCATCAAAAAGAAAAATGAAAAATAATTCTTATGAGTTATACCGGAAAAGTAATTTTTGTGGGTGCAGGACCTGGCGACCCGGAACTGATCACTGTCAAAGGGCTCAAGGCCATTAACCAGGCTGACCTTATAATTTACGCCGGTTCCCTTGTCCCACAAGAGCTTTTTAAGCAATCCAAAGCTAAGGATGTTATTGACAGTTCACCTCTTACTCTTGAACAGACCCATGAAATGATGGTTAAAGCTTTTGGCCTGGGCAAATCAGTAGTCAGGGTACACACAGGTGATCCTTCAATCTTTGGAACCATCCATGAACAGACCAGCCTTCTGAATAAACAGGGCATCCCCTTTGAGATCATCCCCGGAGTTACCTCAGCCTTTGCTGCGGCAGCCAGGGCAAATGTTTCCTTTACCCTTCCTGAAGTCAGCCAGACACTTATCATTACCAGATCATCCGGACGGACCAAAGTGCCACAGGGTCAGAATCTGATCCGTCTGGCGTCAACCGGAAGCTCCATGGCAGTATACCTTTCTGCGGGATTGGCCGAAAAAGTCCAGGCAGATCTACTTGAAGGTGGGCTGAAGGAAGATACTAAAGTCATTATCGGCTGGAAAGTAGGTTGGGATGAGGAAGAAATTATTGAAACAAACCTCATGGACCTTGCTCAAACAGTGGAAAACAGAAAAATAAAAGGTCAGGCTGTCTTTCTCATACTGCCGAATGGGGATAATGAAAAAAGATCAAAACTTTATGACCCATGCTTCAGTCATGGATTCAGAAAAAACAACACGCATTAGAAAAAAACTGTAACTGTTCACCCTTTTATTATAGTCCTGGAGCCAATCCGTTTTTCTTAATGTTGCAAAACTCCCTGTCGCGGCTCCGTAAGGCAAAACCTGTTTATTTTCGACCTGACAAAATGAGTCCTGGTTTTGCCAAACGGAGCCGTTGACGGTCAAACAATGCAACATTTCGAAACCCGGGCAGGCTCCAGTCTTTTGACTTAGGTCGCAAGTTGTATTGAAGGATTAAAAAGCCAGCCCTTAAGTTCAAAAACTACAGCCCGGCATCACCCTTTTTTACCCACTTCCGGTTCTGGTCCTGAAGAAAATGATTATCTTCAGCTAAGCGGTACATGCGGATACGATTCTGCCTGGCCACCTCTTCCACAGAAGTACCTGTTTCCCGGGCAATAACATGAAAAAGAGCCAGGCGGTCATTGTTTTCAGCACTAACAAGATTCTGTACAGCTGCCGGGGCATTAGCATCCACCAAGCCTGCAAGACCTGTCCAGGCTTCTCCCACTAAGCCTTTGTTTTTGGCATCAAGAAGTGCCGGGTACCGATCCCTCATACTTGATGTGATCTCTTCCTTGCTCTGGGCAAAGGCGTTCATGCCAACTGCCAGCAACATTGCCATAACAATACCTGCCATAATAAACGTTCTTTTCTTTATCATTTTAGTTCCCCTTGAATAAATATGAGATTATCTGAGTGTTTTCAGCTCTTCTTCTGTAAATATATCATTCATGTCTCCCTGAAAGTTCAGGGCATCATCCAAGGCCCTCTGGACCTTAAGATTAATATCCACAGTAACATGAATAGGTGCTATTTCCACTCTATGAGTGGTATCTGCTGTAACATGATGCCTGGTACATCCACAGAGCAGAAGCCCTATCAAT
>JBHEPK010000005.1:5237-14176 GCA_046260325.1 Desulfonatronovibrio sp. | reverse complement strand
GTTAACAATCTCTTCCAGGTCATTAACATTTATTACCAGGCTTCCCACCTCCTGTGGAGGGTCACCTTCAACACCTTTTCCCCTCAATTCAATCCTGGCAGAAGTACCTAAAAGCCCCTGTCTGATGTTTATGGTAAGGTAGTTGTATTCAAAATCCTGCAGCGCCTGTTCCAGACGTTCAGAAACAGTTGCAAGATACTCATGGCCCGCCATGGCATCACGGACATAGGATAGTAAAGCTTCAAGCCACTGCTCATCTTTAATTCCCAATTTGCCGGTTCCAGGCACTGAATAAAGATAACCATTGCCAAGAGTTATCCGGTCATCCTCATAAATAAGGGGGACACGGCCGTAAACCAGTCCATTCCCTGCAATTTTTTCTTCACTGAGCTTGGATACAAGCCCGATAATATCAATATCCTCAAAAAATAACTCCAGATCAGCACTACCTGCATCAAGATTAAAACGGGATGAATGGGCTGCGATAAAGCCACCTTCAGGCAAATTCCATCTGGTTCTTTCCAGAAAAAAACTTTCTGCAGATTCCACCCTGAAAGTACTGAAACCATCAACCAGCTCAAGAAGTCCAATCCTCAACCTTGAAACATCAATGCGCTGATTTCCCGGAGTGGTCAAGGGGGAAAAACTGTTTATGTTTACTTCCCCTGCAGCGTCGAAAACTTCGAGATCCATGTCCTCATAGCTAAGGTTAACATCCTTAAAACCCAGGCGCAAATGAGGAGATAAATCTAAACCAGCAAGATCCATAGACAGGTCCACCTTGAGATTACCATCAAGATCCACGCCCTCAAGTTCAGGCATCAGCTTGTGCAGAAAATCTTTTTCAGGAAGGCTGAACCATCCTGTTTCAGCCATTATGTTTCCGGAAAGATCCTTATTTTTATCCAGGATTATTTCAGAAAAAAAATCCATTTGAGCATCGGGTAGAAATGGCCATTTTCCCTGAACAGAAACTTTATGATCAACAATGTCTGCACTACCTTTGATTCCCGGCCACACTTCATCATTATAAAGTATAGACTTTATTGAGAAACTCCCTTCCTGAGCCAGACTCCTGCCCAATGCAAGGGGAATATCAAAAGCAGCTCCACGGATTTCCAGGCCCAACTCAGGCACTGCGAACTGACTTATATCAGATTCCATCCTCACAAGTCCCTTTGCCTGTGAATAAGGATCAAGGGATAAATCCCAGTCCATTGAAAAAGAATTACCCATGAGGCTAAAATCCTTTCCTCCTGCAGAAAAAGCCTCAGCCACTTCCACTGCTCCAGAAATGTTTTTTACACCCTCTTTGTCCATGCTAAACAATAATTCAGGGCTTAATTTTATACCTCTTACCCGGTATCCTGCATCTTTTGATCCATAAATAACCTCACTGCTGCCCAGACTGCTTTTTTCACTTAACTCAGCATTGAGCCCCGCAGGACCGACCTCAACATTTCCTGATCCAGTAAAAAAAACGTCCTTAAGAGTAAGTCCATAACTGGGCAGTTCGATAATTACCGGGTCCAGATTGATCTGATCCATAGACAAAACTGCAAACCATTTCTCTTGAGCAGACTCATGTTCAGGAAAAAATCCCATCTGAGCCTGTCCCTGAGCATCAATACCAAGTGCCTTTGATAGCTCCAGGTCAATGGGGATAAACTCATTCAGATACTGCGGAACTGCCTCTAATGATAGATCCCAGTCCATCAAGGATTCATAGCTTAACCTATTTTCAAATAAATCATTTATAGACGATTGTTTCCCTCTGATCTCAAAATCTGCCTTTAAAGGCTTTTCAAGATTTGAAATTAAATTAAAAACAGAAGCATTCTCTTTCAGGGAAAAATCAAAAACAGATACGAGGTACTCATTGAAATATAGTCCTGATGTTAAAAACTCAGCGTCAAAAAAATCAAACCTGGCTTCATCATTAATCAGAGCTTTAAGATGGAATTCTCCAAAATCCAGCCCGGATTTGAAATTACCTGCATCAACATGCAGATCCTGTACCCCGGCTGAAACATCAAGACTGCCTTTGCCTCTCCCCTGAGAATCTATTGTCCAGTCGAAATTCACTCGAGCATGTCCTGTTTTATTTTTTGATGTTTCTGTACCTCCATGGCTGAAGAATTCCCTGCCAGGACCAAGATAATCAGCCCATGAACTCTCTCCCCTGACCACAGTTTCAAAGGTATCCAGCCGGGTATGACCCTCAATATTTACTGGAAGCCCCCAGACAACCGGCCTGGCAGAAAATTCCAGAACCTGATCCTGCTTAACCCTGACCGTTGCCATAAAAGGCACTTTATAGTCTCTGTTTCTAAAATTAAGTACTATGGCTGAAGATCCAACCGACAACCTATTAAACGGCAAAGCCACAGGTTGAGTATTCTGAGCTGATTCCCTATCCGGCAATCCATGATCAAGCTGATTATCAGCGTATTTTACTCTGTAGTGCAGCCCGCTGATAATTATATCATCCACTCGGCCCTGGACAAGATTTCCCAAGGTGTAGGTAATCTTAATAAAGTCAATATCTACCTGAGGCTTTTGAGCTGAAAATTGGCTGAAATGCAGTCCTTTATGGGTTATTGCGTCAAACTTAATCTCCGGATCAACAATGCCTGCTGAGCGAAGCTGACTGATAACGATTTTTTCCAGAAGAAAAGGTCCGGCTGAATAAAAGAATACCGTTCCAGCCAAAATTAAAAAGATAACAAGCCCTGCCAGCCTTAAGCTCCACCTGGCAGTCCTGTCAGTAAAAGAATTCATGTTTTTCTTACTCAAGGTTATGGATTTGCCTTGCCGGATTAAAATTTTATACTAACCAGTCAGCATTAATAATCCTATTCATACGTAAAAGAAATTTTGTTTACAAGCCCCAACTAAGTTTTAACAGCGTGCTGAAAAAGTCATTATTAGACAGGCTGTTAAACCAATAAAAAACCGGGCTCAGGATAGACCTGAGCCCGGTTTTTACTGTTCACCACGCTTTATAATTTTGGATAAAGCCTGCATCCTGTTTGGTTTGCGCCATTGCTGCTTGTTTGACCAGCCCTGAGCCCGTTAGTCAAAATCATGGATATAAAGATGGACTTTCGGCTACCTGAATAAATTTATGGTTTTGACTTACGGGCTCATGCTGGGAGTTTGCAGCAACAGAAAACCAATCAGGTTGCAGGCGAACCTCACAGATTGATGAATAGATACAAAACTAATTAGTTTTAAGCTTTTCAATCATGGTTCGAAGCTCTGTCGCCAATTTGGCCAGATCTCCTATGGCCTGGGCAGACTGATTCATTACATCGCTGGTCTCAGCAGATATCCTGTTAATATCGTCAATACTTCTGTTGACTTCTTCACTCGCTGCGGATTGCTCTTCAGTAGCAGTAGCAATGGAACGTACCTGATCTGCTGCTTCATCCACAAGGCCTACAATTTCCTTAAGCACATCTCCTGACTCATTAGCGAGGGAAGTTGCTTCCTCCACGAGCTGTGATGCTTTGTCCATTCCTTCAATATTAGACCTGGTCCCTTCCTGGATACTGGCTATGGACTGCCCAACTTCCTTGGTGGCATTCATGGTCTTTTCAGCAAGTTTCCGCACTTCATCAGCCACCACAGCAAAGCCGCGTCCAGCCTCCCCTGCCCTGGCAGCTTCAATGGCAGCGTTAAGAGCAAGCAAATTAGTCTGGTCGGCAATATCCTCAATCACTGTCATAATTTTGCCTATCTGCTCTGCCTGGCTGCCCAACTGGTCCAGTCCTGATTTCATTTTTCCGGTCTGTTCATGGACCTGATTAATGGCAGACACAGCATTGGTAACCACATCCGATCCTTTTCTGGCCTTTTCTTTGGCCTGATCAGATCCCTGAGCCGCACTTGAGGCATTTTTGGCCACCTCCAGAACGGTTGCATTCATTTCTTCCATGGCAGTAGCTGTCTCTCCTGCCCGTTCTTTCTGCTCTTCAGCACCTCGGCTGGACTGTTCCACCTGGGCGGACAATTCTTCAGCAGCAGAAGAAAGCCTTTCTGAAACCTCATTGGCACCCTGTGCTACCTCAACCATTTTACGCTGGGCAGATTTGATGGCAGTCATATCAGTAATGAATTCCATGGCCCCCACCACTGATCCGTCATGATCATAAATAGGGGTAGCTGAATAGCTTATATCCATGTTTTTGCCCCCTGGATGGGCCTCGGTTTCATCAGAAACAGTGTCCTGAGCGGACATGGCCCGGTTACAGGCACAATCAGGTGTTTCACAGTGACGTGTCACAAAATGCTCGTAACATTTATTCCCAAGTATTTTGCTCCTGTCTCCACCACCAATGTCAACTCCAGCTTTATTCATATACAGTACATTGTAGTTCTTATCAATTATCATGATGGGATTAGGGGCCTTGTCTATATAGCTCACAAGAATATCTCCCATAAGATTAACATCATTTACAAGCTGGGCATACTGACCACTGTATGAAGAAGCATCGCACCGATCAAGGATACGTCCTGTTTTGATATTATCGGTTGCTTCGCCGAGATCATCTATAACCCCGGTTATACTGTCTTTGACTTTATTCATGGCCGTGGCCACATCACCAATTTCATCTTTGTTCTTTATGCTGAGAGAACCGTCAAGCTTACCTCTGGAAATATCCATGGCAAATGCAGTCGCTTTGCTCAACGGACCGGCTATACCCCTGGCGAAAAAATACCCGATAATAAGCATTATTGCACCTATAATCAGACTCATCCAGAGGATGGATGAAAGGGTAGCCCATATGGCATTTTCAATTGTATCTCTTTCAACACCAATAAAATACATCCCTACTGTTTCCCCCTGAATGTCTTTTATGGGCCAGTAGGCAGTATCATACAGTCTGTTGAGAATTACATTGCGGTCTAAAAAAGTCTCTGATTTTTCGAGAACTGTCTCAATAACCTCTGGATTATCCATCCTGGTCCCAATAACCCTCTCTCCGTTCCTTCTGATGGTGGTTGACAACCGGGTATCACCTTCAAAGATAGTTGTGGCAACACCCATTCTCTCATAAATAGAGTCCACAAAAGCATTGGAGCTCAGGTCCATTCCCAATGTCACAACGCCGACTATGCGCTCGAACATTTTAACAGGATAGCCTGCACGCAAAGAAAATTTGACTACATTGCCCGTTTCGATTCCCACAACAGGATGACCTTCCAAAGCCTGCTGGACATTATACTGATTCAGGACACTATCCCCGTCCTTATCTGAATGTCCTCTGGCTATAACCTGACCTTCAGTATTGGAAAAAGTAACAAATTCCACCCCTGTGCTTTCTATAATTTCTCTGGCATAATCCTTAAGGTAGCCTGTAGCTTTGGATTCTATGCCTGACACCAGATTCATATCTTTGGAAATAAGGTAGGCTAAATTCATATACGAGTCTTGCAGGTCCAATATCTCATGGGATACAGCGCCCTGAAAATTTTCAATATTTTTTACAGATTCCTCATCAAAGCCTTTGCTTACAAAATGCTCCGTGGTAAAAAATACTGCTGCTCCGAGGAAAATAACAGTTATTGCAACCATGCCCATCAGCTTCCAGAATATTGAGAACCTCATCGTTTTCCTCCATAGATATCGGGAAAATGCTCAAAACTGCACAACCCTTAATCCCAAAAAAAATTAGATTGAATAAAATAGTTACTTTCTCTCGCAAATACGCTCTGCAGGTCAGGTCAATTTTAAAGAAGATATTGCCCACCTCATTATGTTATCGAACAATTGACAAATATCTATAGATTATCAGCGTGTTGAAAAAGTCCTTATCAGGCAGGCTGTTCAAAAATTCCAAGTGCAAGGAGCAAAAAAAGTTCAAGGTTGCAGCGTATTTAGATATACGTAAAAGTTTGAACTTTTTGTAGCGACGTAGCAATTGGGAGATTTTCAACAGTCTGTTATGCTTATTAATTAACATGAGACCTTCAAGGTTTTCCTTGACAACAAAAGACCTGCCTTTAAACTTTCAAAAGCTGAATAGTTTTCATACGGAAAGTCTTTTTTTCCGGATGAAAACCAAGTAAAAAACGGAGAACAAAGTGTAATGATTATTTCCAAAGATCTGGAAAAAAACCTTGTAAGCGACAACGATCTTGAAAAATCTTATTCCATTACTGGAGACTTAAATAGATCGTGGATGAAAAAACAGATAGCCTGCCTGTTTAATATCTACAACCACAATGACGGTTTTGAATCTACAAGCACCCAGCATATCAGGGCAGGCATTGAGCAATACCAGGCACGAAATTCTTTTCAAAATTTGCTTGTCTTTGCAAACAATTCATTCACCGCCTGGAACAGGCTCCTGGCACTGACTGTTCCTGCAGTCACCTCTGGAATAAAGGACATTGGTGTGTTTTTTATCAGGGATACCCAGGCTGAACCTTATCCAGAAATACTTACTGCTCTGGAACTGGCAGGAATAGAAAACATTTATGTCATCACCCATGACCAATTGAAGACACTGCGCGCCAATTCTGACCTGTTCATAGATTCCATTATTGCTGATCTTTGTCCAGAAAATATTTCCCACCTTTTAAGTAATTCTTTTTCAGACAATACTGAATACACTCGTTGTTTTTATAAACATTCCCTTAAAGGACTTATATGGGCTGAACCAGAATACGTGTGGAATCTTGAAACCATCACAAAGGCTCATCCTGATGTCATATTTACCATAGCTGGCCCTGAAATTCCAGACGATGTTCACTGCATGACTGTTTCTGAAAAAGACCTTTCCACTCTTACTAAAAAACACTGGGATATCTTTCTTGGGCCGGAATATCTATACACACAAACGCGTATTCCACTGGGGCTTTCCCCCGGCATGGAAGCCTTGTGGCTCTGGCCGAACATTGACAATCATTTCTTCAAAACAAGACAAACTTACTGCAAGGAGATATAAGTTATATGAAAGGACCTGTTGTACCAGCCGGATATCTGCAAAAAACCCGTAATATCGGGATTATCGCGCATATTGACGCTGGAAAGACCACACTGACTGAACGTATTCTTTATTATGCCCAGAAAATACACCGCATGGGAGAAGTCCATGACGGCACTGCCACTATGGATTTCATGCCTGAAGAACAGGAAAGGGGAATAACCATTGCCTCAGCCTGTACCTCATGCCCATGGAAAGATAAGACCATCAATATAATTGATACTCCCGGACATGTGGACTTCACAGTTGAGGTTGACCGCGCTCTGAGAGTACTGGATGGAGTTGTCGCTGTATTCTGTGCTGTAGGCGGAGTTGAGCCTCAAAGCGAAACCGTCTGGAGGCAGTCCACAAAATACCATATCCCCAAAATAGCATTCATTAATAAGATGGACCGACCTGGTGCGGACTTTGAAGGCGTATTGGATGCAATGCGCGATAAACTGAAAGCCCTTCCCCTGCCTGTATATGCTCCACTGGGACAGGGGGATGATTTTAAAGGAATCCTGAATATAATTTCCCGGAAAAAGTTAATATTTGAACAGAAAAGTTTCGGACGTGAAATCATAACATCTGAACCTGACAGTGATGAGCTCTTACTCATAGACAAGTGGAGAAACATTCTTCTGGAATCTCTTGCAGAATTGGATGATGAGATAATGGAGAATTACTTGGAAGGTAAAGATATCTCACATGAAATGATTATTAAAGCTTTGCGTAAAGCAACCATCGAGCTCAAAGGTGTTCCGGTACTTACTGGATCTGCCTTGAAAAATATTGGAATACAACCTGTTATGGACGCTGTATGCGATCTTCTGCCCTCACCTGTCGAAGTTCCCCAGACCAGCGGAGTGCATCCTGAAACCTACAAAAAAGTTAGTTTCTCTCCAGAAGTGAAGTCTCCCCTTTCCGCCCTGGCCTTTAAGGTCAGTGTTGAAACCGGTAGAAAACTCGTCTTTCTGAGAATTTATTCAGGTAAAATTTCAGCAGGACAAACCGTTTACAACTCAACACAGAAAATATCTGAAAGGGTAGCGAGATTATTTATCCTGCATGCCAATCATAAGGAAAAAATAGAACAGGCCATGACAGGCCAGATTGTTGCTGTGGCTGGACTAAAGGACACTCGTACAGGCGATACCATCTGTCTTAAAGAGGACCCCATAATCCTGGAAAAAATCAGTGAGTATAACCCTGTAATTTCCCTCGCCCTTGAACCAAAAAACAGTGAAGAAGAAGAAAAGCTGGTTTTTGCCATTGAAAAAGTGCTCCAGGAAGATCCAACACTTTTTTTTGAGAGAGACAAAGATACAGACCAGATTATCCTTTCAGGCATGGGCGAACTTCACTTGGATGTTGTACTCCACCGCATCCGCCGGGAATATACTGTGGACTTCAGATCTGGTAACCCCCAGGTTGTATACCAGGAAACCATAAGCAAAACTTCCAGAGCTGAATTTGAATATGCCAGAGAGTTGGGGGAAGTATTCCATTATGGTTTTGCAGAGATTGAGCTGGAGCCTGCTCCAAGGGGTAAAGGCAACAGGATAGTCATGGAAATCGATACTGAAAAATGGTCTTCCTCATGGATTGAAGCTGTTTACAACGGTATTGAAGACGGCCTTCAGGCTGGAGAGCTCAAGGGCTACCCGGTTACAGATGTTGTGGTTCGGGTGAAAAAAATTGCTTCGAAAGATGGTGCTGATGCCATAGGCTTCAGACTGGCAGCCTTTCATGCTTTGAAGCTGACAATGGAAAAGGCCTCGCCTGTACTTCTGGAGCCAATCATGCTTGTAGAAATATCAACCCCTGAAGAATTCGTGGGTGAGTGCGTCAGTCTTATGGGAAGTAAAGGAGGCCAGATTGAAAACATGTATGATCATCATGGCAGCAAAGTAATCAAGTCCTTTACGCCCATGAGCAAAATGTTTGGATTTTCAACAGACC
>JBHEPK010000005.1:3183-5217 GCA_046260325.1 Desulfonatronovibrio sp. | reverse complement strand
ATGATCCTGAGGACTTGAAACTGCTTTTACCAATGGCAGAAGCTGACATACACTTTTGTACATATTTGTTTTTTCCGCACTTTGGACAGAAAACATCTTTTTCCTGGGAATTAGTGGTGATTTCTTCAAATACTTCTTTACATTTTGAACAATAATACTCAAATATAGGCATAGGTTCTCCTTTAAAATGGCTTAAAAATCTATGTAACATTCATTTCTAACAACTGATAATCATTAATAATAAAATTTAACAATCTTTAATCAGGGAGGAGTTATGGCTCAAATAAAAAACATAATGTGTGCTGTTGATTTTTCAGAAATGAGCGCCAAGGTTGCCTCTTATACCCAGACCCTATCTAAATCCTTAGGTGCCTCTGTCAAGGTGGTGTATGTTGCCCCGAGCCTTTCTCAGTATGTCGGCTTTCATGTTCCGCCTACCTCCATTGAAAACTTCGTGGGAGAAATTGTTACCGGCGCTGAAAAAACAATGGATACTTTTGTTGAGGAAAATTTCAGCGAAATAGATGTTACCGGAAAGGTCTTGAGCGGGTATGCTGCTGAAGAAATCTTAAACTATGCTGATAGCGAAAATATTGATATTATCATTATGGGTACCCATGGTCGCAAAGGAATCGACAGGGTCCTTTTCGGCTCTGTGGCAGAAAAGATAGTAAAAGCCGCTAAGATGCCTGTGATGACCATCAGACCCTGAGCAGCATATTGAACATTCGTACCTTTTTCCAGAAAAAAACACCCCTGTGCGGGCTTGACCTGGGAAGTTCCTGGGCCAAGGCGGTCAAGTTGTCCAGTAAGGGTAAATCACCTGTCCTGGACAGCTTCGCCCGTCTGCCCTGGGCTTCAGGAGATTTAACCGGGCCGGCTCCCCAGGGAGCAAAGATTAAAACCCTGTGGCAGCACCTTAATCTGAAAGACAAGGTAGTTGTTTCTTCCATGGCTGGTCACTCAGTGATTGTCAAAAGGGTATATTTTGACTCCAGCTCTCACAGAGAACTGGAGCAGAATATTCTTAAAGAAGCAGGTCAGTATATCCCATATGATGTAAACGACGTTTACATGGACTACCAGATTATGGGGGATGGACAAAAAGAAAACAGCCTCGAAGTAATGCTGGTGGCCTGCAAGAAAAAGGTTGTCCAGGATCTTATCGATATAATGGAACATTCTGCTCTTTCTCTCGGAATAGTTGATGTTGATGCTTTTGCCTTGAGCAACTGCTTTGAATTCAACTACCCGGAACTCCGCGAAGAGCCTGTTTACCTCCTTGATATTGGAGATACCCAGAGCATTTTTGTTGTATTCTGGAAGAATCAGCCTGTTTTTTTCAGAGAACTGTCTTTTGGAGGGAGGAACCTTACTGATATCATAGGCAAACAAATGGATATCAGCAGGTTCGAGGCTGAAAAAATTAAAATCCAGGGCCCATCATCGCAAAAACAGAGCATGGAAGATCTGGCAGAAATTTCAAGAAAATTTCAGGAAAATTTCAGATCCTGGGCTGATGAAATAAGACGCCTTATTGGTTTTTATCAAACATCTACCCCGGAAGCACCTCAGCCGGACAAAATATTTTTATCAGGTGGTGGCAGTCTTTTTAAGGGAATCAACAGTATCTTCACTCAAGAACTTGAAGTTGAATCTCAACACTTGGACCCCTGGAAAATGCTTCAAAAATCATCCAATGATTTTGACACGAAATACTTGGATTCAGTAAAAACCCATTTTGCCGTGGCAACGGGACTGGCCATCAGGGGACTTTCCTGAATCAGGGCCGATTGATATGCTACAAAGGCAAACCTGTCTCAACAATCTGTTAAAATATTTCCTATGATTAAAATCAACCTGCTTCCACATGCCAAAAGGGCCAGGACATCTGATACGGAAAAACAGATCATGCTGTTTGGCCTTTTGATCATTATTCTCTGCACCGGAATACTGGCAGCAGGAATCTGGACACAGAAAAAAATAAGTGAACAGGAAAAGTTTGTCGAGGAAAAGCAGATTCAAAGACAACTG
>JBHEPK010000005.1:0-3097 GCA_046260325.1 Desulfonatronovibrio sp. | reverse complement strand
CTTCTCTCTAAGGTAGGCGAGATCAACAAACTCAAAAAAGAATTGGAAGCAATGAATTCCAACATTGAGGCCATAAAAAAAATCCGTTCCCAGCAGCAGCTGCCTGTCCGCTATATCCATGAAATTGCCAAGCGCCTTCCAGAAGAATCCATATGGTTTGAGTCCCTGAACCTTAATCGAAACGGTCTTCTGGAGGTAAGCGGAGTTGCCTTGGATAATCAGGCTTTTGCCAGATATGTCGACAACTTGAGAGATTCTCAATTTATACATTCGGTCAACACCGAGAGAACTTCCAGAAGACAGGTGGCCAACCGCAACCTTGTTGAATTTCTATGCCAGATAAATGCCGGACCTGCAGAAAGCTCAAGCAGGGAGAGTATTGATGAAGATTGATAAACAGAAAATCCTCTCCAGAATTGAAAAATTTACCAGAATGCAGAAAATTATGCTCCAGGTTTTTATTCTGTTCGCCATTTGCGGTGGATCATGGTTTTTTTACCTTGGCCCTGCGCTGGACAAGATAAAGACTCTCAACAGCGAGGTAGAATCTCTTGAAGACGATATTACAAATTTTTCACTGCTGATAGTCAAAATTCCAGCCTTGAAAAAAGAATTTCAAGACAGGGAAAAAGAACTTATTTTGGCCAGAACACTCTTGCCTGAAGATGCCAGCGCCTTAGAAAGACTTCTGGCATCCTTTGAACAGCTCGGTAATGAAAAAGGCGTATTTTTTCTGCTGTTCCAGCCTGGTTCAGAAGAACTGAGCCAGTACTATGCCAGCAGACAGGTGCAACTGAGGCTCCAGGGAAGATTTCATGACCTTATGGGATATTTTGATGAACTGAGCAGATTAGACCGTCTTGTGAGCATCAGCAGTTTAAGGCTCACTCCTCAGCGAAATGATCAGCCTGGCAACCTTACTGCTGAAACAGTGCTGTCAGTTTACAGATCACTTTCAGACCATGAACAACAGGAGAAGAGTCAATGAAAACATTTTTTTTGGCTGCCTTTTTGATCTCTTCTGCTTACTGGCAGCCCTGCTTTGCCCAGGATCAGACTGAAGAATCTATATTGCCCCAATGGATGAAACCTACAGATTTTGTTTATACCAGAACAGGTTTAACTGATCCATTCATCCCCTTTATTGCCGAGAGACCGGAAAATGTTCCCACAAAACCTGACAGGCCCCTGACTCCCTTAGAGCAGGTGGCTATTACGCAATTAGAACTTGTAGGTGTCATTTGGAATAAACCTTCAGAAGATCCTGAAGCTGCCATGGTGGAACTTCCCGACGGAAAAGGATTCATTATCCAGAAAGACACCCTCATAGGGCCTCATAAGGGCCGGGTTATTTCCATACTCCAGGATAGTATCCTGGTTGAAGAGCAGCTTTCTGATATCTACGGGCAAGAAGAGACCAGAATTATAACCCTCAAGCTGCGCCCCGGAGAGGTGGACTAAATGAAATCTGTATTCAGCGTTTTATGCTTGCTTATGGCTTTTCTGGGAAATTTTCTTATTATCCAGGAAGCTTCTGGAGATACTGCCGTCAACTCAAAAATTACGCACCAAGACAAAATAACTGAAATTGATTTCTGGATGGACGAACAAAATTTTCTGCATGTGGATATAAAAGGACAGGGTGATTTTTCCGCCTCTGTGGAGTTGAATAATAATGACCGGCTGGAAGTTTTGCTTCCCCAAACCTGGGTTTCTCCAACAATGGTTCGCCTGTACCGTCTTGATGATTTTGAAACTCCTGTGAAATCCTTTTTTCTGCAAAATACTGAAGAAGGGGTCAGACTTATTTGGATCTGGGACAGAAATCTTCCTTTTGAAATTATTCCCGGCGAAGATATGACCACATTCAGATTTGCTTTCAGACAAACCAGGGCCCCTCTTCAGACAGGACAGCCTGAGACTGCAGGATTAGTACCTTCTACCTCCAATCAACCAGGTTTTTACCCCGGACTTGAGCATTCCTCTGCAGAACCCCGCAAAGAATACACTGGGGCTCCAATTTCCATTGATCTTCAAAACGCCGAGGTTGAGCATGTACTGAGACTGATCACCTCCATTACAGATCATAACCTTATTCTGGATGAAGATGTACAGGGAAAGGTTTCCATGAGACTGAACAATGTCCCATGGGATCAGGCCCTTGACCTTGTTCTGGCCCAGAGAAATCTGGCCAAAATCCAGAGGGGCAATATTATCCGGATAACCACCATATCTAAACTGCAGCAGGAAATAGAGCAGGTTAGAAAAGCCAGGGAGGAAGAAGCCAGATCCAGAGAGAGCATGCGCCAGATGGAACCTATTGAACAGGCATTCATTCAAATCAACTATGCCAGAGCCCAAGATCTCCAGCCAAGAGTCCAGGAACTTTTGTCAGACGATGGCAGAGTAACCTTTGATGAAAGGACAAACAAGCTGATTATCAGAGATACTCAATCCCAGATCAGAGAAATCAGAGAACTTATTCGCAACCTGGACCGCATTGAACGTCAGGTGCTCATTGAGGCCAGAGTAGTTTATGCCACTGAAAGCTTTAGTAGAGACTTAGGAATTGAGTGGGGTCTTTTTTATGACAATAAGATCAGTGGTGCATTGGAAGGAATGCTCAACATAAACGGGCTTAACTTTCCTGGCCAGACAGGTATGTCCATAGGAGGATCCCTATCCAGATTTTCTGGAAGCATGTTCACACTGGATGCAACACTTCGCCTGGGAGAACAGCAGAACCAGTCCCGAACCATCTCATCCCCCAAAATCATGACTTTGAATAATCAGCAGGCTGAGATTGAACAGGGAGAGCGCATCAGACGAGAAGTTGTTGATGAACGTGGTTTAAGAACAGAATATGAAGATGCTGTTTTGCGCCTCACCGTGCTTCCTCAAATTACTCCTGAAGACAATCTTATTTTGCAACTGGAAGTCAGGGATGATACCCCTGCAGTAAACGGCATAAATACCAAGGTAGCCCGGACCACTCTGCTTGTGGATGATGGAGAAACCATTGTCATTGGCGGAATAAGAAAGATTTTTGAAGAAGATAACGAGAACAAAGTTCCAGGACTGGGGGATGTTCCAGTGC
>JBHEPK010000049.1:11179-11689 GCA_046260325.1 Desulfonatronovibrio sp. | reverse complement strand
GGAGTATTGGGATAAAATATTGTTTCCAGAAGATCTTTGGAAAAAGATGAATTAATTTCAACACCAGATTCAATAACATCTCCGAGAGGAGTATTCTTTTCTATAACAACAATGGCGCCTATTCTTTTTTTAGCCATGGTAATCAAAGACAGGATTAATTCATCAAGAATGACCAGTCCCGGCTTAGAACGAATCCACATTCGACCAGCTCCCATTTCTGCCAGGGCCTTTCGAATATCCCGCTGAAACAAAATAATAATTACAAGAAATAATGAACCAAGAAAATTGGCCAGAAGCCAGTGCAGGGTGTGCAGTCCAAATTCACCTGAAAAGTAATATATAACAAGAAGAAGCAGGAGACCATAAAAAACTGAGACCGCTCTTGTTCCTTTTACCAGAAGAATTACCCGGTAAATAATAAAGGCTACCACTGATATATCGACTATATCTAACCAGCCGAATTGTATGAATCCAAGATCTATGACCATATTCTATTTGTTATTTTAAGGG
>JBHEPK010000049.1:0-11169 GCA_046260325.1 Desulfonatronovibrio sp. | reverse complement strand
CCCGGGCCCCTGTCAGGGCAACTCCCACCTGAGTGGCTGTTTCCCTTGAGTCAGTGTCAAGTCCGAGAAATTTTCCCCAGACAGATTTATTGGAAATTCCAAGATACAACGGAAGTCCAAATGTTAAAAATTCCTGTATCCGGGTTAAAATCTCCAGATTATGTTCCATAGTCTTGCCAAAACCTATTCCTGGATCAAGAACAATTCTGTCTACAGGCAGGCCTTGTTTTTCAAGAAAACTGAGTCTCTCATGAAAGAAAGCTTTTATATCCCCAACAACATCCCCGTATTCAGGCGATTTCTGCATGGATTCGGGAGTTCCCTGACTGTGCATGAGCACATATCCAGGTTTGTAATCACAAAGCACCCTCACAAGCTCAGGATCATAACGGCAGGCTGAAACATCATTAACAATAACCGCTCCGGCTTTGAGGCTTTCTTCTGCAACTTTTGCCTTATAAGTGTCTATAGATACATTAGCATGGGAATGTCTTTCAAGAATTTTTTTAACGATGGGCACAACACGCTGCAGCTCAATAGACTGCTCTACCTTTTGAGAAAAGGGCCTTGTGCTTTCTCCGCCAATATCGATAATATCTGCGCCCTGCTCCAAAAAGGTTTCAACGCGATCTATTGCTGTATGAACATCTGCATATCTGCCCCCATCGTAAAACGAGTCAGGGGTAACATTGAGTATTCCAGCAATCAAAAAAGGGGATGGGCCTATAGTCCCACCCCCTTTTACATTCCATTGAACAATCTTGTTTTTCATTCTATCTGCACATTCTCTTAAACAATACCATTATTCTTCTTCGATTTTAAACTCTTCATCCTGATCTTTATCATCAGAACGGCTTTTGTCTTTCTTTTCAGTCTCAGACTTTGCATCGCCATTTCTCATTTTATCTTCCAGGGGAGAAAGTTCTTCGCCGTTCATAACTTTTTCCACTTCCACGCCGGAAAGTGTCTCCCTTTCTAACAGGGCATCTGACAGTTTATGCAATGACTCCATGTTCTCACGCAAAAGTTCCTTGGCCTTTTCATATGCGTCACGAACGATTTTTTTAACTTCATCGTCAATAAGCCTCGCAGTTTCTTCACTATATTCCTTATGCTGGGCAAACTCCCTGCCTAAGAATACTTCCTCGCCCTTTCCTCCAAAGGCCAGAGGGCCAAGAGCCTCACTCATGCCCCATTCACAAACCATTTTTCTGGCCATCTTGGTGGCTCTTTCAATATCATTACCAGCCCCTGTAGTCATCTGGTTGAATACCAGTTCTTCAGCAACACGGCCGCCCATAAGGACAGACAGGTTATTCTCAAGGTACGTTTTGGAATAATTATAGCGTTCATCCTGCGGCAATTGCATGGTTACACCAAGTGCCCTCCCCCTGGGAATAATTGAAACCTTATGAATGGGATCAGTTCCTGGCAGTTTTTTGGCTACAATGGTATGGCCTGCCTCGTGATAGGCGGTTGTTTTCTTTTCTTCATCACTCAAAATAAGACTTCGCCTCTCTTTGCCCATAAGAACTTTATCTTTGGCTTCTTCGAAATCTTCCATAGTGACCTGATCCTGGTCCATTTTGGCCGCATGCAGTGCTGCCTCGTTGACCAGATTTTCCAGGTCTGCCCCGGAAAATCCAGGAGTTCCCTTAGCTATTACTTCCATGTCTACACCTTTAGCCAATGGAGTTTTTTTGCTGTGTACGTCTAAGATTCTTTTTCTTCCAGCGACATCAGGGGTGGGAACTACAACCTGACGGTCAAAACGACCTGGCCTTAAAAGTGCCGGATCAAGGACATCCGGACGGTTAGTAGCAGCAATGAGAATTACCCCTTCATTGGACTCGAAACCATCCATCTCAACAAGCAACTGGTTCAGGGTCTGTTCCCGCTCGTCATGTCCGCCTCCAAGGCCAGCTCCTCGCTGCCTGCCCACAGCATCGATTTCATCTATGAAAATAAGGCATGGCGCATTCTTCTTGCCCTGAACAAATAAATCCCGGACTCTTGATGCCCCGACACCCACAAACATTTCTACAAAATCTGAACCTGAAATGGAAAAAAAAGGTACGCCTGCTTCGCCGGCTACAGCTCTTGCTAATAATGTTTTTCCCGTGCCAGGAGAGCCAACCAAAAGTACTCCCTTGGGTATACGGCCGCCAAGTCGGGTAAATTTCTTGGGGTTACTGAGAAAATCCACAACCTCGCTCAGCTCATCCTTGGCTTCATCAACACCTGCAACATCAGCAAAGGTAACCTTTGAATCCTCCTGGCTGATCATTTTAGCCTTGGACCTCCCGAAAGACATGGCTTTACCGCCACCTCCCTGCATCTGTCGCATGAAAAAGATCCAGACGCCAATAAGCAAAAGCATGGGAAACCAGGAAATAAATATGGTAGTCAGCCAGGATGCCTGTTCTTCCGGCTCAGCTTCAACCTGGACATTATTTTTGACAAGCAGATCTACAAACCCAGGATCATCCGGGACAAAAGAGGTGAACCTTCGATCATCAACCTGAGTTCCTGTAACTTTCTGACCCTGAATTTTCACAGCCATTATCTCTCCCTGCTCAACCTTTCTCAGAAGTTCAGTGTAAGAAAGCTTGTATTGTGGAGCCTGGGGCTGATTAAACAGATTAAACAGAACAATCATTACCAGAGATATGGTTGCCCATAGCAAAAGGTTTCTAGAAAAATTATTCAAATCCTTCCCTCCAGCTTGACCGGCTTAAATCCTTTGTAGTAACCGGCCCGCAATTAATTATCATAATAAAAAAACAAAAGCATATCTATAAACAATAAATTGTTTCACATCCAGAAAGTCTTTATCTCCAGATGCTGAAACTGTCGATTTTCTTTCCGGAAACGAGGATTTTTTCTTTTGGCAAGGGAACCATACACTTATGAGAAGGCGTATCTTAATACGTTGACAATACAATTGTGCAGATTGACGCCGCCAAGAGGAAAAAGAACCATTTCCCAATGAAAACTAATTTAGCTTGCCTTAGCTTACGCTTATTGATAATAGCCTCATCAACGGAAGCGTTTCGTCACCGGTGTGGCGCCTGGACTTCAAATCCAGTGGAACGGTTAACCCCGTTCGGTAGGTTCGACTCCTATACGCTTCCGCCACCCATAAAATAACCGCACTCCACTTTATTCCTGGCAATCTTCATATTTACCGCTTTTTAATTGGGTATCAAGCCATTGATCAATGGCTTTTATCTGTACGGCTATTGACTCAGGACCTGTACCGCCCGGAGTATTTCTTCTGTTCACGGCTTCTTTGTAATCAAGAACCCTGAATATATCTTCTTCGATCAAGTCTGAAAAGTTCTTCATATCCTGCAGGTCAATATCTTCCAACCCTAATCCTTTTTTTTCAGCAAAAGAAACCAGCCTGCCGGTAACGTGATGGGCCTGTCTGAAAGGCATTCCCTTGGAAGTCAGATAATCAGCCATCTCAGTAGCATTGAGAAATCCATTCTTCAAAGCTCTTTCCATGGCCAACGAATCAAATTTCAAGGCAGCCACCATACCGGTCATAACCTTAAGGGAGGATAGTATAGTTTTATGGGCCTCCATAAAAGGGCCTTTGTCCTCCTGCATGTCCCTGTTGTAAGCCAAGGGAAGAGCTTTCATTGTGGTCAGCAGGGATATAAGCCTGCCGTAGACTGAGCCTGTTTTCCCCCTTATAAGTTCAGCCACATCAGGATTTTTTTTCTGAGGCATGATTGAAGAACCAGTGGAGTAGGCATCAGGAAGCAATATAAATCCAAATCCCGGATTTGACCAGATAATAATTTCTTCACAAAACCGGCTCAAGTGGGTCATAATCACGGAACCGGCAAACAGACCTTCCAGCACAAAGTCCCGGTCACTCACAGCATCCATGCTGTTGGAAAAAACATCTTTAAAACCAACCTCTTGTGATACCTGCTGGGGATCAATGGGATATGTCGTCCCAGCTAAGGCAGCTGCTCCCAGTGGAGAAACCTTTGTCCTCTTCAAGGCGTCTTCAACCCGTTCAAAATCCCTTTTAAACATTTGAACATAAGCCAGAAGGTGCTGAGCCAGACTCACAGGCTGGGCCGGCTGAAGGTGGGTATATCCAGGCAGGATAATATCCGCATTTTTTCTGGCCTGATCTGTAAATGTGCTGATCAGTGATAATAATTCTTCCTGCCACAAAGTCAAAGCTGAGGTGGTAAATAATCTGAAATCCAGAGCTACCTGATCGTTTCGGCTTCGTCCGGTATGAAGTTTTTGTCCAAGAGGACCAATCAACTCTGTCAGCCGATTTTCAATGTTCATATGAACATCTTCAAACTTCTGATTCCACACAAACTCTTCTGCTTCAATTTCTTTCTGTATCTGATCCAGTCCGGCAATAATCTTTCCGGACTCTTCACTGTTTAGAACACCCTGCATGGACAGCATTCTTGCGTGGGCCTTGGAACCTGCAATGTCCTGGGCATAAAGCAGACTGTCATAATCAAGTGACTGGGTAAACTCTTCAACCAGAGCGCTGGTCTGCCCCTCAAACCTGCCCCCCCATAATTTACTTTTGTTTTTGCTGGATTCCATTTATTTTTTCCCGGCAATACCTGACAAGGTCATAAGCCTCAGACCATTGAGACGGATAAAGCCTTCAGCATCTTGCTGGTTATAAACCTCATCCTCTTCAAAAGTTGCCAGATCAGGATTATATAAAGAATAAGGAGATCTTCTACCCAAAGGATAAACACCGCCTTTATATAATTTCAGTCTTACTTCACCGGTTACTTTTTCCTGGGTTTTGTCCACAAGGCTCTGCAAAGCCTCTCTCTCAGGAGAAAACCAGAACCCATTATAAACAAGCCCGGCATATTTTGTAATCAGCTCATCCCTGAGATGCATGCTTTCCCTGTCAAGACAGATTCCTTCCAGATCCCTGTGAGCTGCATAAAGGATTGTTCCTCCTGGAGTTTCATACACCCCTCTGGATTTCATGCCTACAAAACGGTTTTCCACCATATCCAGTCGTCCAATACCGTGCTTTCCTCCAAGGATATTGAGCTTCTTGACAAGAGCTGCTGCAGACATTTGTTCATTATTAATGCTTACTGGATTACCTTTTTCAAAACCAATAACAATTACTTCCGGTTCATCAGGGGCCTTTTCAGGCGGAACTGACAGCTGATAACTTCCCGGCCCTGGTTCAGCCCAGGGATCTTCCAGTTCACCGCCCTCAAAAGAAAGATGCAGCAGGTTGCGATCTGAACTGTATGGTTTTTCTTTAGTCACTGGCACAGGAATATTATTTTCTCTGGCAAAGGCAATCAGATCTGTCCGGGATTGCAGATCCCACTCACGCCAGGGAGCAATGGTTTTCAGTGATGGTTCCAATGCCATGGTAGTCAGTTCAAATCTCACCTGATCATTGCCTTTTCCAGTTGCGCCGTGGGCAACCGCCTGAGCACCCTCTTTACGGGCGATTTCAACCATTCTTTTGGCTATTAACGGCCTCGCTATTGATGTTCCCAGCAGATAACGAGCCTCATAAATGGCTCCGGCCCTGAACATGGGAAAGACAAAGTCCCTGGCAAACTCTTCCTGAAGATCCTCAATATATGCCTTGGAAGCACCTGTGGACAGCGCCTTTTCTTCTAACCCGTCAAGCTCTTCTTCCTGCCCCAGATCTGCAGTAAATGTAATTACTTCGCATGAATATGTTTTTTTTATCCATTTAAGGATTACTGATGTGTCCAGTCCCCCGGAATAGGCAAGGACTACTTTTTTAATATTGCCCATTAGTTACTCCATTTTTTTCTGAGTAGTGAAAAAATTATTCTCAAGAGGCAACCCACTCCAGAACGGCTTTTTGCATATGTAACCTGTTTTCAGCCTGATCCCAGATTATTGAACATTCTCCTTCCATAACGCTCTCGGATATCTCTTCCCCCCGGTGGGCAGGAAGGCAATGCAGGACTTTGACATCTCCAGCAGCTGACTGAAGAAGCTTTTCGTCCACAATAAAATTCTTAAAGGCCTTTGCTCTTCTTTCCTGTTCCTTTTCCTGACCCATTGAAGACCAGACATCCGTATTAATATAGTGAGCTCCCTGCACAGCCTCCTGGGGGTCATGGGTTACATATATTTTAGCACCCATTTGCAGAGCACGCTCTAATATTCCCCCGCTGGGCTCGTAACCTTTGGGTACAGCAATATTGAGTTGGAAGGGAAAATATATCGCCGCGTTGATCCAGGAATGCGCCATATTATTCCCATCACCTACCCAGGCTATGTTTAAATCTTTAAAATCAGGAGTCCTTTCATATATTGTCAAGATATCACTCATAACCTGGCAGGGATGATAATCATCAGAAAGCGCGTTAATAATTGGTATGGAGCTGTAGTTAGATAATTTTTCAAGTTTTTCCTGGCCAAAGGTTCTGACTATCAGACCATCTGCGTAGCGGGACAAAACCCTGGCCGTATCTTTAAGCGGTTCACTTCTGCCAAGCTGTGAATCTTTGGAGGTCATAAAAACATAATGAGCACCGAGATGACTCAATCCCACCTCAAAAGATACCTTGGTCCTTGTGGATGCTTTTTCAAATATTAATATAAAAGTCTTGCCCTTAAGAATATCTGAGCGAAAGTTTGTATTTTTTATCTCTCTGGCCCTGCGGACCATATCATGAGCCTCACTGTGGGTGAGATCCATAATAGTTAAAAAATTCCTTTTCATAAACACTCCTGGCTTGGCCAATTGAAAAAATGCAGATATTGCCTCATGTAAGAACTCTTGTAAAGATTCAAAAAACGGGCAGTCTGGAGTTTCATTTGCCAAAAACAAAAAACATTGATATTTATTCCAATGATTCAAAAACAGATCATTACTTATTTATTTTAAACAGAAACAATATTTATTCTGATATGTGGAGTTAAAAATGTTCAACAACCTATACAATTTGATCTTCAGCGATATGTCTAAGCTGTGCTACAATAATTGCCTGCAGTTATATCCTGAGAGTGCCTGTATTCTTGATGTAGGCATTGGCAACGGTGTCATGATCAAGAAAAATCATGAACTTATCAAAAATAAAAATCTCAAGATCACAGGCCTTGATATAAACCGGCACTATTTAGAACATTGCCGAAAGCTCATAAATGAATACAGCCTTGAAAATCAGGTTAATGTAATTCATGAGTCTATTCTCAAGTTCACTCCACCTGAAAATTGCAGATACGATTATGTCCTTTTCGGGCAAAGCTTCATGCTCATGGATCAGCAGGATGAAATTCTGGAAAGAACCAAAAACTGGCTTAAACCGGAAGGAAAAGTGGTCTTTTTTCAGACAATGTTCAAAAATAAATCTAAACTCATGGAGTTTGTAAAACCAAGACTGAAATTTCTGACCACCGTAGATTTCGGCAAGGTTACTTATGAAAAGGATTTTTATAAGCTTCTTGATCAGGGCAATTTTTGCTCATGCGAAGACAAACTTTTGAAAAAAAATGTTTTTAAAGGTGAGCACAGACTTATAGTCACCAAGCCTGACAATATCCTGCACAATTAATCCGCAATAATTATATTCCCCATAAATACCGGGGGAACTCGGCAAAGGGTAAAAATTTTATTTTATCCTGTCCTGGCAGTTTTTTGCGACCCTGCTTGCAGAATTCCCCGGTCCAGAAAATTACATCTCACCAATATGGTGGACAGATACTCTTTTCCCTAAAGTCCGAAAACCACTCGATCCTGGTATTCAGCCTGTTTACCCTTATTCCACATTTTCACGGGTCTGTAATAGCCTACCACTCTTGTATAAACTTCTGTCTCGCTGCCGCAATCAGGGCAGGCAGGATGTTCTCCAACAATATACCCATGCTCCTTACATACAGAAAAAGTCGGGGTAATGGAAATATAGGGCAGTTTGGTCATAGACATGGCCTTTATTATAAAGCTTTTAAGAGAATCGCAGTCAGCCACGGATTCTCCGAGAAATGTATGAAACACTGTACCGCCAGTATAAAGGGGCTGCAGTTTATTCTGGTGTTCCAGAGCTTCAAACACATCCCTGGTAGCACCCACAGGCATTGCTGTGGAATTGGTGTAGTAAGGTATTCCATTGCCTGATGCGTAGATAGAATTATACAATTCTTTGTCAATCTTGGCCAGACGATAGCTTGTGCCCTCTGCTGGAGTGGCTTCAAGATTATACAGGCTTCCTGTCCCTTCCTGATAACCTATGGTCAACTGGCGCAAATGATTGAGTACCTTTTGCATAAGACCTGTTCCGGCTTCTGTCTCTATCCCTTTGCCCAGCAAGTTCATGCAGGCCTCATGACCTCCAACAACCCCAATGGTGCTGAAATGATTTTTCAGTCCATTCTTGAGGTATCTTTTGGAAAATGGAAACAGACCGCGCTCCATATTATCGGTAATAAATTTACGCTTGAACTCAAGGGAGTCCCTGGCCAGGTCTGCATATTCAGTAATAATGTCCAGAAAATCCTGCTCACCCTGAGCTAAGAAGGCCAGCTTGGGAAGATTAAGTGTTACTACACCTATGGACCCAGTCAGGTCACCAGCTCCAAACAGGCCTCCTGTTCTTTTCCTGAGCTCCCGCAGGTCCATCTGCAGCCGACAACACATGGAGCGAACATCTTCAGGGCTCAAATCAGAATTAATAAAATTCTGAAAATATGGAACACCGTACTTAGCTGTAAGTTCTAAAAGCAAGCGACCCACTTCCGATTCCCAGGGAAAATCTGCAGTCACATTGTATGTGGGAATGGGAAATGAAAAAATACGGCCATGATAATCACCTTCCAGCATTACTTCCAGAAAGGCCCGGTTCATCATTTCCATTTCAGGACCAAAGTCTGCATAGCTGTCATCCTGAAGCTTGCCTCCAATGATGACACCTTCTTTTGCAATATGTTTGGGAGCAACAAGATCAAAAGTAAGGTTGGTAAAAGGGCTTTGTCCTCCCCACCTTGAAGTAGTATTGAGGTTAAAAACAAACTTCTGAACTGCCTGTTTCACCTCGCCATAATCAAGGCCATCATACCTTATAAAAGGCGCCAGATAGGTATCCACATTGTTGAAGGCCTGGGCTCCAGCCCACTCATTCTGCAGGGTTCCCAGAAAATTGACCATCTGACCAAGGGCTGAATCAAAATGTCTGGCCGGACCTGATGAGCATTTCCCTTCAAGATTGAACCCTTCTAAGAGAAGGTCGCGCAGACTCCACCCAGCACAATAACCAGCCAGACCAAAAGATAAATCATGAATATGAAAATAACCGTGCTCATGGGCCAGACGTACCTCTGCCGGATACTTTTCCAGAGAATATCTGGCCTGAACAGACCCTGAGAGGTGAAGCATAAGCCCCTGAAAGGAATGTCCCATATTGGCGTTTTCACTTACTCGCCAGTCAGATTTATTCACATAGCTGTCAATGGTCTCCCGGATATTAAGAAATGCCTCATGTTGAGACCTGAGTTCTCTTCTCTTCTCCCGGTAAATAATATACTTTTTGGCCACATCAAAAAGTCTGGACTCCATAAGGACCATTTCCACCATATCCTGGGTCAATTCCTGATCCGGAACTTCCAGTTCCTGGAGTTTTTTTTCAACCCTTCCGGCCAGCCTGTTGGCCAGAAGAGGATCCTTAATTCCGCTGGCTTTGAGGGCTTTGAATATTGCCAGGCCGATTCTTTCAGTTGACCAGGACTCTAACCTTCCATCTCTTTTTCTTATTTGTTTCGGCATGATACATCCTTTGGTTAAAAGATAAATTTAATTTTGCGGTTTGATATATTTCTGAACCTCAAGCTCAAAGCCCAGAGGCAGGTAAGACTTGACTGTATTTATATCTTCACTGGTCAAACCAGGAACTTTGGTGCACCGGAAAACAAATCTGTCAGGACAACCTGATGCCATGGAAAATATCTCATCAGCGCACAACATAGCCTGTCTGGAACTGACCAGTCCGCCGCAAAGGTGAGGATACTTTTCCCAGGGACCTTTTACATCAACAGCAACCTTTCTCACACTATCTAAGCATAGAGCTTTTCTAACCATATCCGGATACTGACCATTGGTGTCTATTTTTATGGGCAGTCCTATGGCTGAAATTACCCCAAGAAGCTCTTCAAATTCTGGCAGTATGGTTACTTCTCCACCAGTGAGAACAAGACCATCAAGCCATTTTCTGTTTTTCTGGATGCTCCTGATAACTTTAAGATGGTTCAGGGCCGAGATTTTGGAAGGATCCCAGGCAAACGAAGCATTATGACAGGAAGGGCAGCGAAGATTGCAGCCTCCAAAAAAAAGAACCGCGCTTACTTTGCCAGGCCAGTCACAGAAACTGACTGGTTCAAAACCGCGCAGTAAATCCCAGGCCTTGATAGATAAGTTTGAATCAAACATGTGCATAACCCCTCTGAAAAAATGGGGCATCAGGATCTCTTTCCGTTTGTCCTCGCAACGGAAAAAAGTTAATGGATAAGACTTAAGGCAGGTCTTCTGGCTCGTCCTTCTTTTTCGGCCTTCCCACTCGACAATTACTTTGAAAACAAGTCCAGCTAATAAAAAAGGACTTATTTTAAATTAAGTATCGGACAGTGACCCTCAATGAAAAAGAAACAATCTGGACTTACAGCGGCGGGACTATTAAGGCTTTGCAGCCACCTTGAGCAAAAACAAATGAAATTAGATACTTAAGATACATCAAACAAGAAGATTATTAAATACCTGAGTCAATAAAAAATATCAACAATGAATTAAGTTTCACAAAGAAAAGGGGAGCATCATATTAGATGCTCCCCTTTTCATTGTGAATATAAAACCACGCTGGTCAGTCAAAATCGACTGTAAGCAGCAAACCATCTGACATTCTTTGGTGATCAGCTTAACAGCGTGATAAAAAGCCCTTAATCAACCTTAAAGAATGCCTTCCTGGCAGCATTGCATACAGGGCATTTATCAGGAACATCCCCTCCTACGGTATAACCGCAAACAGAGCAAACATGGTAGTCAACATCCTGCTGCTTATCCATACTTTCCAGAGCTTCCTTATAAAGTCCGGCATGAATCTCTTCAACAGCATTGGCGAACTCAAATGATCTTTTCACTGCATTTTTGCCTTATTCTGCTGCATCCTGGAT
>JBHEPK010000048.1:8245-11928 GCA_046260325.1 Desulfonatronovibrio sp. | reverse complement strand
TATGGCAAAACCATAATATTCTGAATTTATTGCCTATTCGCTTTAAGTTACATAAAAGAAGGATTTCGATTTCGATTGGGAATTGGAAATGGATTTGAATGATAAATAAAGGAGAAAAATATGATTAAACTTAAGCAAAAGGCAACCTGCCTGCCCGCAGATACCCAGACTCCGGTATCTCTGTATCTGGGCTTTGTGGGCAGGGAAAAGGGAATTCTTCTGGAAAGTTCTGAAGTGGACGGCAGACTTGGCCGCTACAGTCTGCTTGCCTGGGACTTCAGGCTGCAACTGGGATGCAGGGATGGTAAACTGACAGTAAAAAGTCTGGATAGCCGTCTGGATTCAATAAAGGATCTTCAAGGTCTGGAATTTACTGAGGGTGTGCGAAAGGTATTGGAAGAAATTGAAATTGAGTCAAGCAGCGAATTCGACCTCCCGCCCATGACCAGAGCTGTATATGGATATTTTGGGTATGGAATGAGCGGACTTCTGGAGCCCAAGCTCGCTGGAGTCATTCCCCCGGAGCAGGCGGATTCTCAGCTTGTACTCCCTGGAAGGATGCTTCTTTTCGACCATCTGCACTATCATTGTTATTATCTTTGTTTAGATAATGATCTGTCTTTGCCCAAACCCAAGCCGTCCAGGGCCAAGTCCCAGTTCAAGGTTGGCAAGATCACCACTTATCCGGATCAGGAAAAATATCATGAGTGGGTAATCAAAACCAAAGAACTCATCAGGCAGGGGGAAGCAATCCAGGTAGTGCTCTCCACCAGATTTGAAGCGCCATTCAAGGGAGATCCGTTTCTTGTTTATCGACATTTACGCAGAATAAATCCATCCCCTTATACATTCTTCCTCAACTTAGATGGGATTTCTCTCATAGGTTCTTCCCCGGAACTTATGGTCAAATGTGGAAAAAATGTTCTGCAGCTCAGACCCATTGCCGGAACCAGGCCCAGAGGCGAGACAGAAAAAGAGGATCAGTCCCTGGCAGATGAGCTTTTACAGGATGAAAAGGAAAGAGCCGAACATGTTATGCTTGTGGACTTGGGTCGCAATGACCTGGGTCGTATTGCTGAGGCCGGAAGTGTTGAGGTGGATAAGTTTATGCAGGTGGAGCGTTTTTCTCACGTAATGCATCTGACTTCATATCTTTCAGCCCTTTTGAAAAAGGATATGGATGTCGTAGAGATATTAAGGGCGTCTTTTCCAGCCGGTACAGTTTCAGGTGCGCCCAAGATAAGGGCCATGGAGATTATCGCAGACATGGAAGAGCTGCCCCGGGGGCCATACGCCGGAGCCATCGGCTGGATTGGACTGGATCAGGGTAAAGTCAATATGGATACAGGAATAACCATTAGAAGCCTGTGGATCAGGGACGGCAAAATTCATTGGCAGGCAGGTGCAGGCGTGGTTTATGATTCAGTCCCGGAAAAAGAATGGCAGGAATGTGCCAATAAGGCCAAGGCCATTCTCAAAGCCCTAAGCTATACAGGAGGAACAGATGATTTTGCTCATAGACAACTATGATTCCTTTACTTTCAACCTGGTTCAGGTGCTTCAAAAAATAGGTGCGGACCCAGTTGTTGTTAGAAACAACGATAATTTTGTTTTTGAAGCCCTTGAGGGGGAACTTGAAGCGGTTATTATTTCCCCTGGTCCCAGCAGGCCTGAAAATTCCGGCTTGTGCCTTGAATTTCTGGAAAGACTGGATCCAAAAATACCGGTTCTCGGAGTTTGTCTGGGGCATCAGATATTGGGCTATTTTTCCGGAGCTGAAGTCAGGGTAGCGGACAGGATCATGCACGGCAAAACCAGCCAAGTCTATCATGAACAAAAAGGAATATTTAAAGGTATTCCCAGTCCATTTGAAGTATGTCGTTACCACTCCCTGATAGTTATTCCAGGGTTAGAGCCTAAATTTGAAGTAACTGCCAAAACCAGGGCAGGGGAAGTCATGGGACTTGAATATATTGATCGACCATGGATGGGAGTCCAGTTTCATCCGGAATCAATACTCACTCCCATGGGACCCAGGATTATTGAAAACTTTCTCAAGGTAATGCAAGGAGAAACACAATGAACATTCAGAAATCATTGAACAAAATATGTGACAGACAGAATCTGGGTTATGAAGAAAGCATTGATGTGTTCAGGGCTCTTTTTCAAGGTGAAATCACACCGGCCCAGAGCGGTGCTTTGCTCCTTGGTTTGAGGCAGAAAGGGGAGACAGGCGATGAGTTGGCCGCAGCAGTGAGAGTAGCATTGGAAAGGGCAAGGCTTGTTCAGGGTATGCAGGGAGTGCGCATTGATACCTGTGGTACAGGGGGAGACGGGCGCAACAGCTTTAATTGTTCCACAGCAGTGGCTTTTTTTCTGGCTGATCTTGGCATCCCCGTGGTCAAGCATGGTAACCGCGCTGTTTCCAGTTCCTGTGGAAGTGCTGACGTAATTGAAGCTCTGGGGCTGCCTCTGTTAGATGATCCGGCAAAGGTCGGCCCTGAACTTGAAAAAATGAATTTTGCTTTTCTCTTTGCTCCGCATTTCCATCCTGGTTTCGCTGGAATTGCGCCTCTGCGCAAAGAACTTGGCATCAGAAGCATATTCAACCTCATGGGGCCTCTACTCAATCCTGCCAGACCTACTCATCAGATCCTGGGTGTTCCTTCAGAAACCTTTATGCCCCTTATGGCAGCTGTGCTGCAGAAAAATAATGTTCAGTCCGCAGCAGTGGTTCATGGAGCCCAGGGTTTTGATGAATTAACACCCTGTGGATTAAATAAAGTAATATTTATAAGTGAAGGAAAAATGCATGGTTCGGTAATTGATCCTTCAGAGTTGGGATTTGATTTGTATTCGCCTGATTCTATGGCCTGCATTGATAAGGAAGAAGCTTTGACCCGCCAGCGAGAAATCTTAATGGGGCACGGCCCCAGAGCCATGCAGGATATGGTTGCACTCAATCTGGGTTTGGCAGTGCATTTGTTAGAACCTGATCAAAGCCTTCAGGAATGTATGTTTCAAGCCAAAAGTATTGTCAGGTCAGGTCTGAAAAACATCAAGGTGTTTTCATGAAGAACAAGATGCTTAAAAAGTTCATGGATGCCAAGGAAAAAGAAATTACAGATCTGATCAGTCTGGAAGTTCAGGGCGGCCTGGAATTGGATCTTGACTTTCCAAGATTAGAGTTTGCAAAGGCTTTGAAAAAAAATGGTCCTGCTTTAATTGCTGAGTATAAAAGGGCTTCCCCGTCCAAAGGGCTGATCAATTCGGCATTGTCGGCTTCAGACGCTGCAGATATGTTTGTCAGAGGTGGGGCCGACGCTTTCTCAGTGCTTACAGAAAGAGATTATTTTCAGGGGGAGATAGATTTTCTTGATGTTTTTGCATTTAGAAACATTCCAGTGCTGCGTAAGGATTTTTTGTTTCACCCTGTACAGATAAAACAAACAGCTGCTACAAAGGCAGCAGCTCTTCTGCTTATAGTCAGGGTAGTGCAGCAGCAGGAGCTTCTTGCAGAGCTTGTGCGTATGAGTTTTGATTTTAATATTGAGCCGGTTGTGGAGATATTTAATGAAGAAGAGTTAAGTCAGGCCCGCAAGGCAGGGGCCAGGGTTATTCTAATCAATAACAGGGATCTGGATACTCTCCTGGTAGATCTGAATGTTTCCAGGGGGTTGGCC
>JBHEPK010000048.1:1710-8036 GCA_046260325.1 Desulfonatronovibrio sp. | reverse complement strand
ATCCAGAAATGAAGTTGAGGAATCTTAGATCATGAAGAGACCTTTAATTAAAATTTGTGGAATAACCAGCAAGCATGATCTGAATTTCTGTCAGGATAAGGAAGTTGATCTGACTGGTTTTATTTTTCATCCTTCAAGCCCAAGATATGTTGATCCTGTTGTTGTGGGGCAATGGGAAAAAAAAGCTGAGCTCAGGGTAGGGGTGTTTGTTAAAAAAAAACCTCATGAGATTATGGAAATTATTAAACGGGCCAGACTTGATCTGGTTCAGCTTCATGGCGGACAAGATGAAGATTTCTGTCGCAAAATCGGACCTGAGCGGGTCATCAGGGCCTTCTGGCCGGAAAGATATGACAGTGTGAAAGATTTTGAAAAAGAGCTGGAAAGTTTTACTGATGTTTGTCGCTACTATCTGCTGGATGCCGGCACAAGTTCAGGCGGACATGGCAGAGGCATAGTCAGTCCGTGGCTCGGGGATTTAAAGATCGTAAAACCATGGCTTCTCGCTGGAGGTCTCGGACCTGATAATATTCATAAAAACCTTGACCGTGGCATGACAGGTCTGGATCTGAATTCAGGCGTTGAGCAAGCTCCGGGAGTCAAGGATCATGAAAAGATTACCCAGGTTATGGAAATATTAGCTGAACCTTAAGAAATTAGCCACAATTTATAGGAGTGTATAATGAAAAAAGGATATTTTGGAGATTTTGGAGGACAGTTTGTGCCGGAGCTTCTGGTTCCGCCTCTGACTGAGCTGGAAAAGGCCATGCAGGATATCATGGACGGACCAGAGTTTAATCAGGAACTTAATCATATTTTTTCTGATTTTGTAGGCAGGCCAACGCCAATATATAAATGTTCCAATCTGTCTGAAGATCTGGGCTTTGAGCTCTGGTTGAAACGCGAAGATCTGGCTCATACCGGTGCCCATAAAATCAATAATACCATTGGCCAGGCTCTGCTCACAAAACATATGGGCAAGAAATGTCTTCTCGCTGAAACAGGAGCTGGACAGCATGGGGTGGCCACAGCTACCGCTGCTGCTGTTCTCGGGCTGGAATGTATTGTATTCATGGGCGCCTTAGATGTGGAAAGGCAGAGCTATAATGTTCGGAGGATGGAGCTTTTGGGGGCAAAGGTGGAGCCGGTTCACAGCGGGACCAGGACCCTCAAGGATGCCATAAACTCTGCCTTGCGCTACTGGATAGCTCACCAGCAGGATACCCATTATTGTCTGGGCTCCGTAGTTGGGCCACATCCTTTTCCTTTGCTGGTTAGAAAACTGCAGTCAGTAATTGGTCAGGAGGCCAGGAATCAATTTATGGAGCGATTGAGCAGGTTGCCGGATACAGTAGTAGCCTGTGTAGGCGGTGGATCCAATGCCATGGGGATATTTCATCCTTTTGCTGAGGATAAAAATGTGCATCTCGTGGGTGTTGAAGCCGGAGGTGAGGGTGTGCCGGATTGTTATCATTCAGCCACTTTGTCCAAGGGTACCTTTGGCGTGCTTCATGGTACACATACTTACCTGCTGCAGACAGATGACGGACAGATAATGCCATCTCATTCTGTAGCTCCAGGCCTTGATTATCCAGGGGTTGGACCGGAACATTCTTTTCTTAAGGACAGCGGCCGGGCAAAGTATGATGTTATTTATGACAAACAGGCCTTAGAAGCGTTTTACACCCTTTGTCACAGGGAGGGCATTATTCCTGCCCTGGAAAGTTCTCATGCAGTAGCCTGGGTACTGGAAAATAAGGATAAAATTGCAAAAGGCTCTGTTGTGCTGGTCAATCTGTCTGGCAGGGGAGATAAAGATCTTGATATTGTCCGGGAGATTGAAGCTGGTAAAGAAATTTAATGGTTTAAATATTGACCGTTAAAAGTTTTTTTGAATATGCTGATTTTATTGATAAAAAAAACAATAGGAAAGACGACAACAAAAAGAGCCGAATCCGTTGATCTTTTTGTCTTAACGTTGAACATTGAACATTGAACTCTCAAAATTGGATATTGAAACATAACCCTATGCACTCTTAAGGAATTTAATATGAGCAATATACTTACAGACAAAATACAAAACTCCCTTTCTAAGGGGCGAAAAGCCTTGATCCCTTTTGTCCCTGCAGGATTTCCCCGTAAGGAACAGTTCTGGGACATTATCATGGAACTTGATGATTCAGGAGCGGATGTTATTGAGATCGGGGTCCCATTTTCTGATCCTGTGGCTGACGGACCAGTGGTGGAAAAAGCATCCATAAGGTGTCTTGAGCAGGGGATTAATCTTGCATGGATTATTGAAGGGCTGAAAGAACACAGAAAAAATATCAGTGCCGGCATAGTACTTATGGGATATTTTAATCCTTTTCTGCAGTACGGTCTTGATAAGCTGGCTGGTCAGGTTGGTGAAGCTGGAATAAACGGGCTGATCATTCCTGATCTGATCCTGGAGGAGGCAGAGCCTTATGCGCAGATGTTTCAGGAAAATGGAGTGTCCTTAGTTCCCTTAGTGGGGCTCAATACTTCACAGGAGCGAATGAAGGAATATACCCGGATAAATCCGGCTTTTGTGTATCTGGTTTCTGTCCTGGGCATAACCGGGACAAAGGTTAGTGCCAGCGAGATATTAAGGGCCAGGCTGAGTGAGGTCAAAAAAACATTTACCTGTCCTGTGGCCCTGGGGTTTGGAATAAGCGTTCCTGAGCAATTGGAGTCACTCGGGGATCTTGTGGATGCGGTGGTGTTTGGCAGTGCTCTTATTGAACATCTGGATTCAGGTAAAAGTGCAAGCGAGTTTATGCGGGTCTGGAAGTAAGGACAGCCTGCATCCTGACTGGTTTACTGTTGCTGCAAACTTATCTTTTCATTGCCGGTCAAACAATCAGCAATAGTGAAAATAATCAGGGTGCAGACTCTTATTTGTCGAGATTATCTTACTTTTTCAACTTTGAATCCTGCATCTCTAAGCATGTGGCGGAGGTTGAACATATGGGCTGTTCCAACCAGAACAACGCAACGCCCCCTGTTCATATGCGGAAGCATCTGTCTTAAAAAAAGTTCATCTCTGCGGTTAATGACTAATCTGGTTCGAGTGGGGAATTCAGTGCTTGTACCAAACATGCTTTCCAGATCACCTTTGAGATAGGCCTTTTTATTCTGTTGTGCCATTTTTTTCCATTCTTTGCAGTCTTTGAAAAAGTGGATGATGCGCTCCACAGGAATGCTTTCCAGAGTCTTGACCTGGTCTTCAATGTTTTCCATGGTCATCACACACTTATCCCTGTCTTTGGCCAGATTCCAGGCTTCCATGTCTACAGACTGTTCCCACCCAATTCGTTTTAAAAAGCCTGACCACAGGCCGTAAAAAGCCATCCACGGCCTTGTTCTGGAGAGATAGTATCGAACATCAGGGAGACCAGCAGGAGATGAATTAAGTAAACGAAGCCAGAAATTATCAGGCCCTTGAACCACCTTCTTCAAGTTGTTGATTTCCTGTTCATCCATGAGCTTGATGAGAGAATTTGCTCCAGGCCCGGGATTTTTTCCCATTTGATCGACATATGCCATGCTGACCTTATCCAGGGGGCCTTCAAAAATTATAGTTTCAGCATTATTAAAGAGTTTTCCAAGAGAATATTTGAAGCTGTAATAGGAAAAATGGGCTGATCCTCCTATCCAGGATGTTTTTTGATTTTTTGTAACTTTCCAGAGCATCTTAAAATTCCGCTGCTCTGGAAGTGATAAAAGATATCTTGTTTTATTTTGCATGATATCTGTATTGGGCATGACAGCCCGGACAGGCTTGAATATATTGTCTAAGCGGGCCAGTTCATATTCTTGATATTTTTTTGCTCCCCATTTTCTTTTAAAGCGGGTAATTCCAGGATTAACCCCAAGTCCCAGATGAATGAACTCTTTATTGTACTTGCGGGAAAGGTTGATCATTTCTCTGAACAAAAGGTCAGTGGCATAAGGTACATAGTTCAGTCTGGAATGGGCTCCGAGAATATAGCTCGAAAATTTTTCAGGGGCGAAGTCCAGCAATAAGCATGATGCAAGGTTGGAATTTTTATCCCAGGCATTTAAAAACATAACCTCTGGGAGTACCTGGAGAGCTTTTTGGGTACTGGTATATAATTTGAGAACCCTGGAGGTCATGGTCCTGCTGGCAAGGAATTCATTCCACAAATTGTGATGGGCCTCAGTAAAGTCCCTGCTTACATCGATACGCAATGATTCAGCAGCTCTACCTGCCAGATTCATAAGTCTTGAAGGAAATTTACCTTCAGGATCAAGGGTGTAAAATACATCTTTCTCCACAAGGTAACGCTTAAAGTCTGAGGGTAATTGAGGACAGGCAACCCAGATTTCATGGGGTTTTGTGACTTTTATGGCTTTATTCAGGGAGCATTGAAAAGACTTTTGGCAATATGTGCCTGCCAGGGGATAACCTATTCCCATGAGCCATTCATCTTCAGTAAAGTAAAGGTAATCTTCACAGATAAAAGGCTCCCCTCCGGATAATACGCGCATAAGTTCAACAGAATGTTCAGGAACATAAGCAGATTTGTGAATGGAAGGGATGTGGCTCAGGCCGGGAAATATGTTTTTCAGTGGGTTTGGGGTCATTGAGGAAGTTTGGTATCGTTTGCGGTTAGTCTGTTTACAATGCATGTGGATTCAGAATTTGTAGAAGTCATGACTTCATCTTTTCAATTTAATTGAGATAGTTCAATCTCAATTAAGTAACTTGAAATAACATGCGTACCTACGAAATTGTCGCGCTTCAAGACTCCACCGCATTCTATCAGAATCTTGAAGTGATGGTCATGGCGCCATATTCTTCCAGCCCGTTTTGTCCGCTGAATTCTTTGGTTCTGAATACATGTGTGTAGGCTAACCGGAATTTACTGAAATTGAAAACCAGACCAGCCATTATATCGCCTACAAAATGTTTTTTATCAACGCTGCGGCTGTCTTTAAATGTATTACCATCAAGAAAAATATTTCTGCCCACAGCGCGGCCTTCAAATCCGGTAAAAACATACCATCCAAACATGTTTGCAGGTATGAAGAAATTGCTTCCTGCCATGCTGGGACTGATTAGAGGTGGCCCGTAATCCTGGGGAAGATCAAACCCGGCCCTGAATATACAACCCGCAGTAGCGTGGGTAAATATATTCCCTACGGTTACGCCCAGGTGCGGAGAAAAATCTATTCCCAAACCTGCCATATCAATAAATTCCCGACCGGTTTTCCATTTGCGCTGGTATGAAAGGACTATTCCCGGCTCTGACTTAAGTTGTGTGTGCCAACCTTTGGGTGTTGGGGAATCTATGACCTTATGGACGGCTTTTTGAGATCTTTCAGCAAGGGATGGTGGCCCCACTACTCCAAGGGTCAGTTGAAATTGATCAAGGGTTTTGCCTGTATCAGAACTGACTCCCATGGTAGTGTAAAGCCATCCAGCGTAAGGCCTTTCATCCTTTGGCGGATTATCCTCGGTGATGTCATCAGAGGTGAACATGCTCTGGCCCACTGTAAAACCGAATCTTTTTTTCCCATGTTCAGGGAAAAAGGGAATCAGGTCCAGGTTACGTCGAAAAATATCAGGAAGACGCTCTTCAGCTCTAAGACCTGAAATCCTGATTCCGCTTGTATAACGACTGTCTTTACTGGCGAATAAATCGTTTTCAATGCTTATGCTGTAATAAATCCCCTGACGTGCGTTATTGTCTTCAGCTTCTGAAAAACCACGAAGGATTAGAAATATCATTCCGGTTAAGAGCAAAACAGCAATGGGCTTTGAAAATATTTTCAGTCTTGGCATATGGTTAAACATTGTGTGTAATATTCACTTTGTTACAGGTAAGTCTGGATTATGAAGAGCTAAAAACTGACCGCAATACTCGAAAGCTACAATTAGCGTTTGTAATCAAAGAGGTACAGATATTTTTCATAACCTTTTTCCTTCATGCTTTCCACAGGAATAAAGCTGAGGGCAGCAGAATTTATACAGTATCTAAGCCCTGTTGGAGGAGGGCCATCTTCAAAGACATGACCCAGGTGTGAGTCAGCATACACTGATCGGACTTCAGTGCGGGGCATAAATAAAGAACTGTCCTGCCTGGCAGCAATATATTTGTTGTCTATGGGCTTACTAAAGCTGGGCCAACCTGTGCCGGAGTCAAACTTGTCAACGGAAGCAAAAAGAGGCTCTTTAGAAACAATATCAACATAGATGCCTTCTTCTTTATGATCCCAGAATTCATTTTTAAAGGCAGGTTCTGTACCGTCTTCCTGGGTAACCTTAAATTCTTCAGGAC
>JBHEPK010000048.1:0-1700 GCA_046260325.1 Desulfonatronovibrio sp. | reverse complement strand
CTTTTCTGTCGGGTATGACCCTGGGCGACCAGTGAAAAGAATCATCATCTAAGTCAGCAGAATTTTTTCCAGAGGATTCCATATAAGTTTCCTGCCCTGAAAACTGAACCTCCGGGTTGTGGCGGGCAGAATTTTTTTTGTAATAATTCTGATGTCTTTCTTCAGCCTGGTAAAAGTTTTTCAAGAGTTCTATGGCCGTTGCAATGGGTTTTTGGAAATTACCTGAATCTTCAAGCTGTATTTTTGATTTAAGGGCGATGTCCTTTTCTTCGGGAGTTTGAAAGTAAATAGCTGAAGTGTATTGCGACCCTCGATCCACGAAAGCGCCACCTGGATCTGTAGGGTCTATCATTTTCCAGAATGCCTCAACCAATTGTGAATAGCTGACTTTACCTGGATCGTAGACAACTTTTACTGCCTCTCTATGTCCTGTACTCCCTGTACATACAAGTTCGTAGCTGGGGTTTTCAACATGGCCACCACTATAACCAGAGATTGCTTCAACAACTCCTGGGATATCTTCCATTTGAGCCTCTATACCCCAGAAGCATCCACCAGCAAAATAGGCTTCAGCGTATTGGTCTGAATGAGAATAATTCATGTCATGGCTGGCAGTCAGGCCGAGCATTAAAGTCAAAGAAAGTCCGAGTAATTCGTGCATATTAAGCCTCTTTTATTAAAAATGTCTGATAAAGATTGAACGGTTTACCATTTTTTAGGTTCTTCAACGTTTGCCGTGGAGCTGCTCACGGCTTACTTGTTAAAACGTTTAGAAACCATATTTAATCAATCCATGAGCTTTATAAAAAAACATGGAACATGATTAATAGTTACAAATATGGTCAATGACAAGATGTCTGCCGATCACTAACTCTGGAAATTTTAAAAACTCGACTGTCAGCCAGCTATCTGATAGCTGTTCTTTCAATCTTTACGGATATCCAATCTGGTTCACTTTGTGTTTGGTCCTACTTGATATAATAAATTTAAAAGAGATGATGAAACAACACGAAATTCAAAAAGATCTGGAAAAGAGAGGTTTTTTCCTCACTTCAGATGCACTTGCAGGACTGCATACTTATATTGAACTTTTGCTTAAGTGGAATAAGGTTATGAATCTTGTGGGGCCTTCCAAGGGGAAAGAGATTTTCCAAGACCTTATTCTGGACAGTTTTTACCTGAATAGGTTTCTCGGTGAAGTTTTCAAAGGTGATGATAACACCGTAACTTTAGACCTTGGGGCAGGTGCAGGACTTCCTGGAATTCCCCTGCGTCTGATCTGGAAATGCGGAAAATATTATCTTGTGGAAAGCAGAATGAAGAGAGCTGTTTTTATGAATCAAGCTGTTGCGGCCATAGAAATTGATAATACATTTGTTCTTAATTGCAGGTTTCAAGATATTGATAAGCGCCTTTTGCCGGTTCAGCAGGTGGTAAGCCGGGCATTCATGCCCTGGCACCAGCTTCTTCCAATTGCAGGACAGATGCTTGTTGAAAAAGGTGTTCTGACTGTTTTGAGCTCTGAAAAATATTCCGGCCAGAATCTGCCGGGATTCGAGATTATTGATGTCATGGAATATGCTGTTAATTCCAAAAAACGCTATTTCTGGGCATTGGCCTCGAACATCTGACCCAGTTCAGTGTTTTTGAAGATTATTTTAGTAGCTGTTTCATCTGCAAGCTCTGCCAGATCCATCAGC
>JBHEPK010000047.1:2094-12019 GCA_046260325.1 Desulfonatronovibrio sp. | reverse complement strand
CAAGAACCTGATAGGCACTTCCAGAAGCATCCTTTTCCAATTTTTTTTCTCCATAAACAATCAGCTGATCGCCCTGAACTTCCATGTTAATATTTTCTCTGAGTACTCCTGGCAGCTCAATTTCAATGATTAACTGAGTATCTGTTTCATAAAGATCAGTAACCGGCTGCCACAGGGAAAATCTGTTTCCATCTTTTGGAGACTTCATTTTCAGGTTCATTGTCTCGTTCATGATCTTATCCATTTCATTGCGCATATTATCTATTTCTATCCATGGATTTTTCTGGGAAGCCATACACAACACTCCTGAAAGCAACAATGTTACACACATTAACTAACCATCAACATAACAGTCCAAATCAGCTCAATTGCATGAGAGTTTTTCTAAACCAAGATCTTTTTCTGTCAATACTTATTTTCGTAGCTACCTGACTAAATATTGGCTTACTCTTTAGTTCAAAAGTCTGAACATATTGATTAAAGCGCCACCATTGACAAAGATCACACATATACTATTCTGCGAGCAACAAATTTGGCATATTATAATATTGCCATACAGATTTCTATGCCCGATTTGTTCCCGAAAAATAATATTGAATTTGCACTTCTTAATTTAACAACGTGTTGAAAAAGTTCTCAAACAACAAATACCAGGATTAAACAAATGACCCAAGAATTTGACACTTCTATCGAGACATTAGGACCTGCCAAGATCAAGTCCCCCATACCTTCCTGCCGTTTTTCCGATGACAAAAAACTCATTAATATGAATATTAACCCGGATATGCTTGGAGAAGAGGAAAACGGAGGATTCAACCTTGAATTTGAAGAAGCCGGCCCCAGACAGAAGCTGTATTTTGACCCTTCCAAAACAAAATGCGCCATCGTTACCTGTGGAGGGTTATGTCCTGGAATCAATGATGTAATAAGAGCCATTGTTATGGAGGCCTACCACAACTACAATGTACCTTCGGTTCTGGGTATCATGTACGGATTGCAGGGATTTATTCCTGAATACGGACATCCGGTAATGGAACTTACACCTGAAAATGTAACCCAGATCCATGAATTTGGAGGAACCATTCTTGCCTCTTCCAGGGGGCCTCAACCGCCCGAAGACATCGTAGACGCCATGGAGAGAATGAATATCAGCATTCTGTTTATGATCGGCGGGGACGGTACAATGCAGGCAGCCCAGATTATCTCCAAAGAAGTAGCCAAAAGAAACAACAAGATGTCTATTATAGGCATCCCCAAAACCATTGATAACGACGTAAATTTTGTTTCCAGAACATTTGGTTTTGATACTGCAGTGGAGAAGGCCACTGAAGCCATTCGCTGCGCCCACACAGAAGCTCTTGGAGCTCCGAATGGAATCGGCATGGTAAAGCTTATGGGCCGTGAGTCGGGATTTATTGCAGCCCAGGCTACTATCGCACTAAAAGAGGTGAATTTTGTTCTTATTCCTGAATCTGCATTTGATCTTCACGGAAATAACGGACTTCTGGTAAATCTTGAAAAAAGGCTTAAAGATCGTGGTCACGCAGTTATCGTTGTTGCTGAGGGAGCAGGACAGGAACTTTTTGAAAGAAAAGGAGCAGATCCATCAGGGAATATAATTCTCGGAGACATATGCTCAATTTTAAAAGAAGAAATCCACGCCTTCTTTAAAGAAAAGGATATTCCCATCACCCTCAAATTTATTGACCCAAGCTATATCATCAGGTCTGTTCCTGCCAATTCCAATGACCGGGTGTACTGTGGGTTTCTTGGTCAGCATGCAGTACATGCTGCCATGTCCGGCAAAACAGCAATGCTTGTAAGTATGCTTCAGGACAGGTTTATATATCTGCCCTTAGGTCTGGCTACTCAAAAAAGACGAACTCTTAATACTAAATCCAATTACTGGGGATCTGTCCTTGCCAGCACAGGACAGCCATTTTCCATGCTCAACAAGTAAAAACAAAAGGAGTTGAAATGGGTAATTCCAATCTGGAATGTATTTCCAACAGTGATCCTGACCTTATGCAGCTTTTCAGACCATTGGCCCTTAAAATGGAAGAACAGTCCATTCCCCCCATAGTTATAAACCTATTTAAATGCTATTTTTCACAAATGGTTTACGGAAGTCAGGGCAAACTGAATAAAAAAGAAATCTTCCCTGTTGAAAACAAGGAACTGGCGAGCTTAGACAGTATTACAAAGTACAAAGAGGAGGCTTCGGATGCCATTTCTGAGCTTGTGGTTATAAAGCTCAACGGTGGGCTGGGCACAAGCATGGGCATGGAAAAGGCCAAATCTCTGATAAAGGTCAAAAATGACAAATCATTTCTCGAGCTTATTCAGGATCAAGTAAGAACACTCAGAAAAAAATACAATACCAACATTCCCCTGCTCTTTATGAACAGCTTCCGAACCCATGTCGACACCATGCTCCATATCAAGGACATGGATAATCCCTACCATCTGCCCCTTGCTTTTCTTCAGCACAAATATCCCAAAATATTGACAGATGAACTGTATCCTGCCAGATGGCCTGATAATCCTGAACTGGAGTGGAATCCACCAGGCCATGGCGATATCTATACTGCCCTTGTTACATCAGGAATACTTAAAAACCTTCTGGAAAAAGGTTATAAATACGCATTCATTTCCAATTCAGATAACCTCGGAGCAACAATGAATGAGAGTATCCTTGGATATTTAAAATCTAAGGAATTTACCTTTCTCATAGAGGTAACCCCAAGGACAGTGTCTGACCGTAAAGTAGGTCATTTATGCAGGCTGCTGAAAAATAACAGGCTGGCTTTAAGAGAGATTGCCCAGTGTCCTGAAAACGAGCTTGAAGAGTTCATGAACATTAATAAATACTGTTTTTTTAACACCAACTCGATCTGGCTCAATCTTGAAGCCCTGGAAAAAGTATTTGTAAGGCACAGGATGGTTCCTCTTGACCTGATCATAAACTCAAAAAACTTAGATCCAAGGAGCTCGGACTCACCAGCAGTATATCAGCTGGAAACCGCCATGGGGTCTGCAATCTCAGCATTTGATCATGCTGGAGCCCTGAATGTTCCAAGAATCCGCTTTGCCCCTGTTAAAACAACCGGTGATTTGCTGACTGTCATGTCTGACTGCTTTGTTCTGTCGGATATGAAGACCATAATACCCAACAAAGACAGGACAAAGCCCATTCCTGATGTACAGCTGGATCCTGAATACTATAAAAAAATTGATCAGTTTGAGAAAAGATTTCCTGATGGAGCACCTTCTTTGATTGACTGTGATTACCTCGAGATCAAAGGGGATATTCTTTTTGGAAAAAACGTCAAAATAAACAAAAGTACTGTTTTGAATAACACCACAGGCAAACAGGTCAAAATTGAAGATAATTCAGTTCTGGAGGGAAATAAGACTTTTTAATTCTTTTGCCTTATTTCGGGTTATATTCAAACTTTTCATTGTTTCCTCATTGGTGGTGAGGGCAGCAAGACAGGAGTCATACCCCTCTCTAATGCTTTCATCACCCCTGTGGAAATCCATAAATCTTATCTTTCCAAGTTCTGGCCTTACTACTACTTCTGCAGGTTCATTTTCAAGTCGCAGGTCAGTAATTTTTTTTTCCATAACCAGAGTTGAAGCAAAAATGATATCAAAGATATTCGGCCCTGCAGGCTTGCTGCGCCAATTCTTGAATGAATCAAACCAGGAGATTTCCATTTTATCGATCCTCTCCATAATTCCCGGGAAAAGTCCATTTTGTTCCTGATTGTCTTCCCCTGATCCATTGGAATCCGTTTTGGGTGCTGAACTATCTTCCCCATTAATTTTTCCTTGCTCTTCTTTAATAGCGCATTCAGTTTTCTTCCCCACAACACTGCCCCGCATGGCTGCATAATAGTTCAAGTCAACACCAATTACTATATCTGCTCCCATTTCTCTGACCATATTAACAGGCAGAGGATTAACCAGGCCCCCATCCACAAGCAGTCGTTCATTAATCATTACAGGAGTAAAAAGACCAGGCACAGCAAAACTGGCCCGCACCGCTTTGGACACATTGCCACTCAAAAGCCAGATCTCTTCACTTGTTTGAAGATCTGTTGCAATAGCTCCAAACAAAACTTTCAACTCTGAAAAGTCCCTTCCAGAAATAAATGATTTGAAAAAATCAGTTACTTTTTTGCCGTCAAGAAGTCCGCATTTGGGAAATACAACATCAAGCAGGGACAAAACTTTCTTTTTGTCTAACTTAAGTACAGAGGCTTTAAATTGCTCCAAACCACCGGCAGCATATACTGATCCAACCAGGGCACCTATACTTGTTCCTGCCACATAGTCTGGAACAATTCCGGCGTCCTCAAGTGCTTCTATCACACCTATATGCGCCCATCCCCTGGCAGCACCACCCCCTAAGGCAAGACCGATTTTATTTTTTTCCATTACTTTTACCCAATAAAATATTTTTTAAATTCAATTATAAAATCAGCTTTAAGCTGAGCCATGTTTAGATAATTAGATCCAAGTTCAGCGTGAATTGATGTCATCTTAATATCCGTCATTCCGCATGGATTGATGTAATCAAAGAGGCTGAGTTTCCGGGTAAGATTAATTGCCAATCCATGGTAGGTAACCCACTTTTTTACTCCTATTCCAATGGAAGCTATCTTACCACTATCAGTATATACACCAGGCCTGCTGGTATAACTCCAGGAGGAAAGACAATATTTTTTCAAAAGATTTATTATGACCTCTTCAAGAAATGAAAAATAGTCTCTGAGTGCACCAACCTTGTTATTTAGCCTCATCACTGGGTACACAACTAATTGTCCGGGAAAATGGCAGGTAATATCCCCGCCTCTTGTGGTCTCTATAAAATCTATGTTTTTTTCTTTTAGCTTGTCTATACCTACTATAAGGTTGTCCTTGGCCTGTCTTCGTCCTGCGGTTATCACTGGAAAATGCTCCAGAAGAAATACCTGCTCAGCTTCTTTGTTGCTGATCACTTCCCGGACTGCATTCATCTGGCGCTCCAGGGCCTCTTTATAGCTTATAATGCCCAAATCAATAAATTGCATGAAAAATGTGCAGACTCAGTTTTTGGAAAATATTTTAGCACTTACTTACTACGTGTTCTTAACAAAGGATATTCAAAAACCATGTGCCGAATAAAGCTTTCAGCCATATATTCATTATTCGCTGCAAGGTTCAGACTCTTAACCATAAAGGCCAGATTTTTATTGTGTTCCCTTGAAGATGGACTTTCCGCCATAAGCAGCGCTCCTTTTAAAGAAGTATTTCCTACAACTTCAGATTTGTTAGCTGAACCCGGAGGGAAAAAGCCCAGAGTTTCAAGGTCATCAAGAGATGTATGCTCACCAAGTGCTCCTCCGATATAAATTGATTTAATCATATCATGAGTAATACTGCCCTTATGGCAAAGAAATGAAACACCAAGGGTAAATGCTGCTTTTACTTTTAAAATTTCTTCTATATCTCTGGGGTGAAGGTAAAGATTTTTTTTAATCCTTAATCCTTTATCATTGATCTCTGAAAAAATCTTAAAAGCCAATGGGCTGTTTCCTTCTTTAAAATGGCCCCCAGAAGAAATGTTTTTAAGACGGATAAGATTGGCCAGCAAAGAGATATAACCGCTTCCGGAAATTTTGTCTGTTGTCCAGGATCCGATTGCTTCAATTCCTGAGCTTGTGGGGGAAAATCTTGAAGCAACTCCTTTCTTGTATGGACTTCCGTGCCTGAGTCCAATCCCTTCCAAGGCTGGCCCCAGAGCAATGCTTGTGCATAAAAATTTATCAGGTGAGATTCCTAACACAATTTCGCCATTGGTTCCAAAATCAGCAAATAGAAAGGGAAAATCAGGCTGATACGCTTCAAGAATATAAGTTAAGCCAGCACTTGCATCCGCCCCCACAAATGGAGAAAACAGGCTTGGCACATACACTTCACTATCATATGATTCAAGAGCTTCATGCCGACCACCAGTGTATTCCAGACTGTACGGAGCTACACTGATTCCTGCCAGATTCTTTCTTAAAAGAAAGTAGATCATGGCCGGATTTCCAGTAATACATATATTTGAAGAAAAATCAGTTTGCAGGTTAATAATATTCAAGACTTCACTCAGAAGAACTTTATGCAACAGGTCTTGATTTTGTGTGCTTAAAGCTGCAAATGAAAGCCTGGACATAACTTCAGGGCCAGCCCCCATCTGGGGGTTGAATGTCTGTCCATAGCTCAGACTGGAGTCTGAATGTTTGAATGACCATTTGATGGAAGTCGTTCCTATGTCGATTCCCAAACTTTTAACGGGAGAGTCACTAACAAAAGAAAATTCCCTGTCACTATTTTTAGTTGTTAACTGAAAATATTGATTAGGTTCGGGATAATGAACACAGCCTAATCTGAAACCTGAACTAAGCTGATCAGCATCGAAATACTCAATATCTTTTGAAGCAGGACTTGGAGGATTGTTTTTGAATATCAGGGCACATTGACCGCAATTACCAATCCCTGAGCAAATTGGTACTCCAGACAAGTAACCGCTGACAAAAAGATTTTGGGTCAGCGTTTTTAAAGGATCAAAAAGCAGTGTTTTTGAAGTGAATTTATCACAAACTTTAACCGATATCATATAATGATCAGTTATGCAGTAAGTTACTGCCCAGGGACAATAGGTATAGCGTATCCATTATTAACTACGTGAGAATAGATAGTCTCAATTAACCTCTGTGCACAGGTAAAAAGTGTTCTTCGTTTATGCTTGATCACGTAAAAATTTCTCTTAAATTCAAGACCTTTTACATTAAGAATTTTCAAATCATCAGAATCAATATATTCATTAACTGCCAGCATGGAAGTCATACCAACTCCGGTTCCTGAAAGAACACATCTAACAAGAGTCTCTGTAGACTCTACCATGGTTGCTATTTGAAGATCCTGAAAAGATATTTTGTTTTCCATTAATCCCATTTCAAGGGCCTGTCTTGTACCGGAACCCTTTTCCCGCAAAACCCACGGGATCTCCAGCAAATATTCAGGTTTTACTGAATCGGGAATTTTTTGACCTAAATGAGAACTGTAAATAATACACATTGAATCATTTAACAGATGTGAATGATCAAGGTCAAAGTGATCAGCAAAGCCACCCACAATTCCAAAATCTAAGTCCCCTGCAAGAACTGCCTGGCAAACTTTGCTGGAATCACCAATTTTAAGATCAACCCTTACATGGGGATATTTCCGTCTGAAACTTGATAGGACAGATGGTAAAAGGTAATTAGAGGGTATGGTGCTGCCACCCACTAAAACTGTACCTGAAACCTGATTTTTCAAATCATGAATATCTGACCTTGTTTCATCGAGGGTTCTGAACACCTTAAACACACCTGCATATAATGCCTGTCCTGCTTGAGTTGCTATGACCTTTCTGCCTATCCTGTCAAAAAGTTTTACGCCAAGATCACTCTCTAAACTCTGTACATGGGTACTGATAGTTGGCTGGGATAAAAAAAGGTCCTTAGCTGCCTTAGAAAAACTTTGCAATTCATATACTTTGGAAAAAGCCTGCAATTTTCTGAAGTCCATTCAACTCACTTAAATATACGCCTGCTATATATTTTATAGATAAAATCAATAACTATTCTCAAAAAAAGGGAGGGTTAAACCCTCCCTAATATAAAATATTTATTTTTCCTTTTTCAACTCAGAAGGCGCTTCTTCACTAAGATCTGCGTCCTTTGGCTCTTCAACTTCATCGACATTATCTTCTGGAGAATGAACTGAGGTGTCCTCTGGCAAGTCGACCTCTGAAACAGCCTTTTCAGATTCTGTTAAAGCTTGAGAAGCCTCAGGATCTACTGTTTCTGATTCTGTTGAAGCACTGCTTGCTGCTACTGTCGGAGTTGACTGAGCAGCACTTGCACCTGTAATTTCTTTGGCATCAGCTTCAAAATATGTTAATTCTATCATGGCCATAGCAGCAGAATCACCAACTCTTGGAGTGGCAAACTTTACAACTCTGGTATAACCACCTTTAGATTGAGATAACTTGGGTCCAATTTCATTAAACAACTTCTGCACAAGGGAATGATTTTCCAATACTTTGTAGGCCTGTCTTCGGGAACTAAGATCATTTTTCTTGGCCAATGTTACTAACTTATCTACTACTTTGGAAAGTTCTTTAGCCTTGGGAGCAGTAGTCTTGATCCGGCCATAGGTTATAAGAGATCTGGCCATATTTCTAAACATGGCCTTTCTATGTTCCCATGTACGGCCAAGCTTTTTTCCGGATTTTCTATGTCTCATCTTCTTCTTTCCTTTTTTGCCATTCTTGATATTTTTGTTCGAAATTATCTACAGGAATATCGAAACTTAGATCCATATTTTCAAGAACTCGCCTTATGTCTTCCAAAGACTTGCGACCAAAATTTTTGGTTCGCAAAAGATCGTTCTCTGATTTCTGAACAAGCTCACCAACAAGTTTAATTCCTGCATTGCGCAAGCAGTTGCTTGCCCGAACCGGGAGTTCCAATTCTTCAATAGTTTTGAAAAGGTTGGGATCAATTATATCTTTATCAGTATCCTCACCAGGAACAACATCAGCTTCATTTTCATCGAAATTGATGAAAATGGCTAATTGATCCTTTAAAATTTTTGCACTGTAGGCAAGGGAATCTTCGGGGGAGATTGATCCATCAGTCCAGATCTCCATGATCAACTTATCAAAATTGGTCATTTGGCCAACACGAGCCTGCTCTACTGCATACGCAACCTTTTTAACAGGAGAGAATGAAGCATCAAGGTTGATCATGCCAATTTCATCACTCATGTTTTCATGCAATTCAGCAGGAACATATCCTTTACCCATTCTAATTTCCAGATCAATTACAAAATCAATATTTTGGGTAAGGGTTGCTATATGCAGTTCCTTATTCAATACAGAAACATTCTGATTATCCTTTATGGAAGCAGCTGTAACATTACCTTTTTCATTGGCTATGAGCTGAACACGCTGAGGTTCATCTGTACTCATGGCAAATCTTACCTGCTTAAGGTTGAGAACAATGTCAGTAACATCTTCTACAACACCCTGAATGGTGGTTAGCTCATGAGGAGCATTCTGAATCTTGATTGCAACTATAGCAGCACCCTGGAGAGAAGATAATAGAACCCTTCTGAGCGAATTGCCTAATGTTGTGCCGAAACCCCTTTCAAGGGGTTCACATACAAACTTACCATACTTCTCATATGATTTGGCATCTTTGCTGAGCTGATCTGGTTTTACCAGATTTGCCCAGTTTCTAGTATTAATAAGTTTGTCTTTTGACTGGATTATCATTTCAGCACCTTTGGTATATATAATATCAGACTTTCTTAATTAAAAAAGTTACTTATCTGACAATATTATTTAGAATAAAGCTCTACGATGAGCTGCTCATTAATGGGGAAAGTAATATCATCACGAACCGGAATAGCTTTGATCGTGCCCTTAAATTCATTTCCTTCAACTTCTACCCATCCTGGAGCACCGCGCCTTGCCAAAACTTCCTGGGCATCTTGAAAAAGTGGAATTTTCTTACTTTTTTCTGCAACTTTTATGGTGTCTCCTTCTTTAACAATAAAGGAAGGAATGTTAACGCGTTGGCCATTAACATTTATATGACCATGCCTTACTAATTGCCTGGCCTGAATCCTTGAGTTGGAAAAACCTAACCTGTACACAACATTGTCAAGACGTCTTTCCAATAAAATCAACAGATTCTCACCGGTTGCACCTTTTCTTGAATCAGCAATGTCAAAATATTTACGAAACTGTCCTTCAAGCAAACCGTACATACGGCGAACTTTCTGTTTTTCACGAAGCTGTACGCCATATTCGGACAATCGACCACGCCGCGCGCCATGC
>JBHEPK010000047.1:0-2084 GCA_046260325.1 Desulfonatronovibrio sp. | reverse complement strand
GCATAGTCACTGAATTTTTTTCTTGCCCTGCCATGTTCTCCTGGTGGGTAGGCGCGTCTTTCAAATGCGCATTTATCTGTGTAACAACGGTCTCCCTTTAGAAAAAGCTTTGTAGCTTCTCTACGGCAGATTCTGCATTTTGATTCTGTATATCTGGCCAATTTAAAACCTCCTGATTAAACTCTACGCCGCTTTGGGGGCCTGCATCCATTATGAGGAATGGGTGTAATATCACGTATGAATGAAACTTTGAATCCAGCAATATTCATTGCCCTCATGGCAGACTCTCTTCCAGAACCAGGTCCTTTAACCAGAATTCCTACTGTTCTCATGCCGTTATCCTGGGCTAATCTTGCTGCTGTTTCAGCTGCTTTCTGAGCTGCAAACGGAGTTCCTTTCCGGGAACCCTTAAATCCAGACATTCCTGAACTTGCCCAACTTACAACATTGCCACTCATATCTGTGATGGTAATCATGGTATTGTTGAATGTTGCATTGATGTGGACAATACCTGTAGGAATATTTTTTTTCTCTTTCTTCTTCTTGGTTCTTTTAGGCTTAGCCATCTACAATCTCCACTATAATTTCTTTTTCTTGACGGTTGTTCTCTTAGGACCCTTCCTGGTACGGGCATTAGTATGTGTTCTCTGACCTCTTGCAGGCAGTGATCGTCTATGCCTAAGTCCACGATAACAGCCTATATCCATGAGTCTTTTAATATTGGCTTTTACATCCCTGCGCAAATCACCTTCAACTTTGACTGTATTATCCAGTTCATTTCTGATGATATTCACTTCTTCAGATGAAAGATCATCAGTTTTCTTGGTCCAATCAATTCCAGTGGTATCAAGGATCTTCAGCGCAGTTGTCCTTCCAACTCCATAGATATAGGTTAAAGCTATACCAATCTTCTTTCTCTTAGGTAAATCAACTCCAGCTATACGTGCCATTTTTCCCCCGCTTATCTATCCTTGTCTCTGTTTATGACGTGGATTATCACAGATTATTCTCAAAATTCCCTTACGCCTGATGATTTTGCATTTGGCGCACATTTTTTTAACTGACGGCCTTACCTTCATTTATATATCCCCCGACATCCTGGTTAGACTTACTCAAAATTTCAGGTCCGTCTTTGGTTATGGCAATTGTATGCTCATAATGTGCTGACAGACTGTTATCCTTGGTCTTGGCAGTCCAGCGGTCCGGCATAATTTCTACCTGGTCACTACCTAAGGAAAGCATGGGCTCAATTGCCAGGACCATTCCTTTCTTTAATACAATTCTTGGAGCTCTTTTGGGTACAAAATTCGGAATTTCCGGCTTTTCATGAAGATTAGCTCCAATACCATGTCCTACAAACCTCTTTATTATAGAGCAGTTATATGCATTTGCATGGGTTTCAATAGCTGAAGATATGTCATAAAGATTGTTCCCGGTAACTGCCTGCTCAATGCCTTTATAAAGAGATTCTTCAGTAACTTTCATCAGCTGCTTAGCTTCTGATTTAATTTCACCAACGGCGAAGGTTCTGGCTGAATCACCAAAAAAACCTTTATAATTGACTCCCATATCAATGCTCAGGATATCACCATCAACAAGCTGTTCACCAGTTGGAAATCCATGGACAATGACTTCATTCAGGGAGCAGCATAAAGTATAGGGAAATCCCTGGTACCCTTTAAAAGCCGGCTTGACTCTGAATTTTGCACATTGCTCATTAGCAAGTTCTTCTAAATCCATAGTTGAAATACCAGGAGCAACTCTTTCCTGTATTAAATCCAGAATCTGCGCAACTATGGAATTAGCTTCTCTCAATAAGGCAATTTCATAGTCATTTTTGATAAATATGCCTCTAAGTTTCTTCAAAGAACTATCTTCTACCCTTAATTCTTGTCTTGGTCATCAAACCTTCATAATGACGAGATATCAAGTGGGATTGAAACTGAGCCATAGTATCCATGGCAACAGCCACGACAATCAACAAAGCTGTACCCCCATAGTAAAAAGGCACATTAAATTCTTTAATCATGAATACTGGCATAACACATACAATAGACATGTATATAGCACCGGAAAAAGTCAAA
>JBHEPK010000046.1:11714-12189 GCA_046260325.1 Desulfonatronovibrio sp. | reverse complement strand
CTTATGGTATCATCAAGAAAAGTTCCCAGCCGGGTGCCAAGGGCCCTCGCTATTTTAAGCAGGGGCCCAAGAGAAGGATACATTTCATCTTCTTCAATGGACTGGATGTAATCAATATCCAGCCCACATCTCGATGAAAGCTCATCCAGCGTAACTTCTTCAAGCTCCCTGAATTTTCTAATTTTATGGCCGATTCTTTCTTTAATCATTATTCCTCCTCATAACAGTCCTGATTTTAATATTTGTAATGGCAGATCAGTCATGAACTGCTGATTCGTAAAAAATTTACTTTGTTTTGTATCCTGGAAAGGTATGTATCTTTTAACCCGGGATCAAGAAAACCTTCAGTCAGTTTAATGCCTGGATCAATATCCAAAGGATATTTTCCAGCAGAGAAACTTTGCCAGTGAACCCCTGCTTCTTCAAGCTCAAGGCAGGTCTGTTGCTGAAAAACAAGCAGACGGGCTTCCAGGGG
>JBHEPK010000046.1:2773-11704 GCA_046260325.1 Desulfonatronovibrio sp. | reverse complement strand
GCACCAGCAGATGTACCCAAAAATTCACGGTCAAGGACTGAAAAGGTTTCATCTTCACGATCAATTCCAAGAGAACTGTCAAAATCCTTCCATGTTGAACTGAGGCTTGCATTCATTTTATTAAGTTCGAATATTCTTTCTTCAAGAACATATTCAAGCAGCAGCAATTGCTGAGCCCTGATATAATCATGATTTTTATCAGACTGTTCATTCTGCTGACCGTAGGTTGATATTTGCCAGCGAAGAGAGAGGGACGTATCCGAATAAAAATCATCGGCTTTCTTAACACCGAGATATGCCATGTCAGATGGTTTTTTAAACTGATCACCAAATTGAACACACTGGCTCAGAAAACTCTGGGCATCCCTGGTGCTTAGCACTAAGCTCTGAGGGCTGAAAGTACCCGGGGATGGCTCATAAAGTCCGGGATTTAAAAAAAGGGCAAGGGGTTGAATGGATTCTGGCACAAGATCTTTATACAATAATGGGAAGTGAACCAGTAAAAAATTATTTTCAGTCACATGTTACCTCATAAACAAAGCCGATTTGCATGAAAACATTCATATTAAAATAATTATCAATCCTCAATATCTTTTTGAGGACGATCTACCGTATACCATGAACACATCCCTTTACAACGGGGAAACAGCAAAACACAGGCATTGCCAAGGAGGTGTATACAACGATCATCCTCCGCACACCTTGCCTTGTAGAGGCTGCAGAACATCTCCCAGGCCAGGTCATTTCCAAAGCGCATTTTCCATATTTTCTGAACCTGGTCACCGTCAAGGTCGAAATTATCAGCCTGAGTCAGGAGATGGTCATATTTTTGTTCAAGTTCCAAAAGAACTTTACATTGAAAATCGGGATCAAACCCAGGATTAAGAACTTCATGATAGACACAGAATCCTTCTCTGAGATAAATACAATGGGGAGCTGGAATTTTTGAAATCTTTCCCATAAAAATTTGCTGGAATAGACAATACCGTTAGAGACAACAGCTGCCATGTCCGCCTGAAGGCACTTCAGGAGACACCTCGCATGTATCTTTCTGAAGGTTATACAGCCCATACCCTCCATCAAGGACATAAAGCTGCCTGGCACCTTTCTTTTTGAGCAGACGCGAGGCTTCATAAGCCCTGGTTGAACATTCTGAATAAATAACCAGAGGGGTAAACCTGGGAATTTCCATTATTCTTTTACCAAGTTCATTCAAAGGAATGCTTGATGCTCCGGGAATTCTCCCGGCCGCAAATTCCTGGGTTGATCTGACATCCAGCAGAAAAAATTCAGCCCCGTTATCGGCTGACTCTTTGAGTTCTTCAGGTGTTATGCTTAGAATTCCAGGAAGAGATTTACTCTTCAGGATGCGGGCGCAGCGCATCAAGGGGTGTGCCTCAAACTCATTCCAGAGCAAAGCCATATCAAGAATATCTTCACATGCTGTTTCCTGAACCATAAAGCTTAACCCCATGTTCAGAAACTTATCAGCATCAGGACCCACAGCTTCAAGACCCAGTATTTTTCTGGTTGGTTTATCAATGACCATGGATAAAGCGTATTCCTGGTTTTGAGAAAAAGACTGATGACCATGCAGAAGGGCAATATCTGCATCAAAATTCTGGGCTCTGGCCTGTGTCAGATTTAAGCCGAGACTCGCTGCGGAAAGCTCACCCATATTCCAGAAAAATCTTTTTCTTTCAGGATATACATATTGTTTTTCACCAAGAAATGCCTCAACCATACTCAAGGTATCAGTCAGATCCTTCTCTGGATCTGACATTGACAGATCCACTTCTGTCCATATGGGGTCCAACACCGCCACGCTCTCATCAAGGACTGACAAAGGGCCTTCTTTAAATAAATCTTTTGTTTCAAGACCATATCCTGCAAGCCGGGAAAGGTTATTTTCTTTATTGCCACACAAAAAAACCTGGCTGTTTTCAGAATTGATATTGTTTCTTTCCAAAGCTGCTTTCCATTGACTCAATGAATCTGCAACAACCGGTATAATCCCATTACGATTAAAACTTTTATCCAGAAAATACTGAATCTGGTCGCTGAATAAATTTGCATCCCGAACCCATGTAAATTTTTTGCTGCAACGTGCCAGTACCTGAACAAGGCCAGTATTGTTTCCCACAACTACTGGATTTTCAAGGTCGTTCCAGTTTTCAATCAAATATTCAACAGCCTTGCTTTCAGGCCAGACATGTTCATTACCCTGGAAATATTCAGGATATTTTATCTGCTCAGGGCAAAAAACTATGGCCTTGTCAAATGAATAGGACATGGTTCCAACGGTTGTGAGAAAAGAAACTTCCTTTTCCTTGGATTCAAGGTCTATCTTTTTAACATTTACAGGCAGATTACCTGTACTTTTCTGGTACGCTTCAAAATTTACCTTGATCTTAGCTCTGAGTTTTGACCATTGATCAGGACAAGTGCCGGACTTAACTAAAAGCTGCAGTATGCCTCGGGGATATTTGGGATAGTCATGATCTGAAATCCAGACAATGTCTGCCTTGGGCTGTATCCTTGAGGCGAGCTTCACGCACTTGCCAACCTGATAACCTTGTCCAACAATAATAATCCTGTTCATATATAACCTGCTGATAACTTATAAATTGAAAAGGGACGTGGTTTAACTAACCGTTGTTAAAAGCCGCCCCCGACTTTTCACAATATCACCTGACCCCAAAAACACAACCTGAAATTTTCCAGGGTGATCAGATGGTTCTTGACCGGTTTTGGTCAGGGGTGTATAGGCAAAAAATCTGCTAAACGAGGGAGGCAACAATATGTTTGGTATCGGTATGACCGAGTTATTGATCATTATGGTAATTATTCTGGTTATCTTTGGGGCCAACAAACTACCGGAGATAGGCTCCGGAATGGGCAAAGCCATTAAGAATTTTAAAAAAGCCACCACTGAGCCTGAAGAAATCGATGTCACTCCTGACGAAAAAAAACAGGAAGACCAAAAGGAAACTGAGAAAGAAGAAAAAAAGTAAATAAAAAACCGGGGTTAACCCCGGTTTTTTATTTACAGTCCAAAAAATTCAATGAGCCAGGAACATCTGATTGTTCTAAAAAAATAAAATCCCTTAAAATTTCTGATCAATCTTTATCAGCTTGTTAAAAAAGTCATTATTAGACAGGCTGTTATGATTCCGGACAAGCTTTCATGCTATTCAGTATCACCCGTGACTGTATGTAAAAAACTGAATCCCAGAATAACATATTTCACACCAGAAAAAATCGTTAAAAATCCCACTAAGTATATAAGTAACATTGTCATCACACTAAGTGCTTCAATTTCAAATGTATTCGCAGTTAAAATAATTAGAAGCAGTAATATTTGAAACAATGTATTGATCTTGCTGTCAATTGTAGGACTGATGTTGTTTTTGATATTTACACCAAGCAGATGAAGAATAAAAAGGCCACCTATTATAATCAGATCTCTGCTTATAACCACAACAATAAGCCAGAAAGGAACCCATTCCTGTACCCCGAGGCATATAAAAGCTGTCAAGAGCATAAACTTGTCAGCAAGGGGATCAATCATGGCTCCTAATCTGGATCTTTGATCCAGTATCCTGGCCAGAAATCCGTCAAGACCGTCTGTAATTCCGGCCACCACAAAAAGAATAAGGGCCAGCAGGTAGTTTTCACTGAAAAAAACCACCACAAAAGCCGGCGTAATAAATATCCTGAAAACAGTCAGAATATTGGGAACCGTCCAGTTGGAATCGTGGAATAATGGTCTGTTCTTCTGCAAATCAGCCATCCTTACTATCTGATATTATAGCTCATCTCTCTTGCATCGAAAAAATGATCCAAGCGCCTGATTAAAATATCTCTGTTCAAAGTAGAAATATTCCAGGTAACCATCAAGGAGGGAATATCCGTAAAAATACTTACTATCTCACTTTTTTCCACTTCCTCATTCCAGTCCATCAAGATTGAATCAAAACTCCTGACATAATCTATGGTGGGCCAGCCAGTGGTATCAAGGGTAATTTCTTTAACAAAAATAGATACTATGTCCGGTCTGGAAAAAAAATATCCCCAGAGATCAAACCATACATCCTCTAATTCTGAACCTGAGACTGACAAATTTATCTGCTCATGTTCAATCTCACCAGTCCAGGCTTTTTCCGGGGTGTAAGCTATTGTCAACCTGGTGGGGGCCTCACTGTCAGATGTAACACCGGTTATCAGCTGGAAACGCTGCAGATCTGAAAATGCATCCAAAGAAATCCCTTTTGTACTGAGGCTGTAATGCAAGGGAGTAAGGCTTGTATAATAAACACCGCTTTCCTGCAGGATTTCCCTTAAAAGCTGGACATTGATATCTACCTCCATATCCAGTCCCATGACAGTATCATCCTGATGCCATTGTGTTCTGCGATATCCCTGAACAAGATCTTCAACACGTCCCTGTAAGTGATTCATTAAGGCAGAACTTCTTTCTATACTTAGTTTGCCTGGAATAAGTCTGTCTATTTCGAGCCCTATTGCCCGCCTGAAACCTTTATCAAGCACCATGTCCCGGACATCTTTAGATGAATCTTCTTCATCAATGTGTTTTTCTACACTCACCTGCTGCCAGGAATAAGCGCTTGCAGGAATCATTATCAAAATAATAAAAAACAGTATTTTTTTCATCATAACATTAATCTTTAAAAATTTATAGTAAAAGGTAAATAAAAAAAGCTGCAACAGAACCTGAATCAGCCAAGAAAATCAACAACAAGGTTTTCTGCTTTTGAAAAATCTTTTCTGGAAAACCAGTGCACATTATCTTCTTTTTTAAACCAGGTAAGCTGTCTTTTGGCATAGGCCCTGGTTTTTTTAAGCCAGATGGTTCTTGCTTCTCTTAGATCAATCTCCCCTTCCAGCATGGAAATAATTTCCCTGCACCCGATTCCTGAAAATGCTGGACAGGTGTCATCTTTTCCACTTTTAACCCAGGCCTTTTCTACTTCAGGAACCGCACCCATCTCAATCATTTTTCCAATTCTTTTATCAAGATCAAAAGTCAAATCCTTCAGATCCTTCCAGATTCCAATCTTAAGAGCATTGAAAAAAGGTATCCGGTTCTGTTTTTTATGCCAGTCAGAAAAGGAAATACCCGTTGTTCTGTACACTGAAAGAGCCCTGATAATTTTTTGTCTGTCCATGGTGCTGATGCTTGAAGAATATTCAGGATCTACTTTTTCAAGCTCCTGACGAAGCCGGCCAATACCCGTAATTTGACATTGTTCTTCTAATTCCTGATAAATACTTTCAGGAATATCAGGTATATTTACCAAACCATAAATCAGTGAACGTATATAAAGTCCGGTGCCGCCCACAAGAAAAGGCACGGATCCCCTTTTCAGAACTTCAGATATGGTCTTCTCAGCCATATCCACAAACCTGCCTGCACTTATCTTATCCTCAAGTTTTAGAAAACCATACAGATGATGAGGGCATATATTCTTTTCCTCGTCTGAAGGCTGGGCTGTAATAAGAGGCAGATCCGCATATACCTGCCTGGAATCAAAATTAATTATCTCAAGTTCAACCTTATCCGAAAGTTCCAAAGCCAAATCATTTTTTCCACTTCCGGTTGGCCCCAGGATACAAACAATCTTCGGCAGATGAACCTCTACACTCATAAAAGTTCAGCTCTCATCCTGGACAGATTTCTTGAACTTTTTATTGAGTTCTTTCTCAACGTTAAGAGGAACCAATCCATTGATGTTCCCTCCCAGCCTGGCCACGTCCTTGATAATTGTTGAACTTATATAGAGCCATTTATATTCTGTCATAAGAAAAACCGTCTGAATATTTCTGTCAAGTCTGCGGTTCATCAGAGCCATCTGGAACTCGTACTCAAAATCAGCCACCGCCCTCATACCCCTCAGGATGGCAACTGCCTTTTTTTCGCGCACATAATCCATAAGCAGACCTTTAAATGGTTCTACTCTTATTCTATGATTGTCTTCAAAGATCTCTCTGGTCATCTGGACTCTTTCATCAAGATCAAACAAAGTATTTTTGGATGAATGAAGGGCAACTCCAACAATAATTTCATCAAATATATCAAGTCCGCGTACAATAAGACTTACATGCCCATTGGTCAAAGGATCAAAAGTACCCGGATATACAGCAATTCTCATTTTTTTTTCCATATTAAAATCCTGGTCTGTCCAAATTGTTTATCTTTAATAAGTTCTGCATGGAGAAGATTCCCCGGATCAAAATCAAGGTCAGCTTCAATTTCCGCGCAAATAAAACCATTTCTACCTAACAAATCTTTCTGAAATAAAGAATCAAGGGTTGGCTCAAGAAGATTTTTACCATAAGGAGGATCAACAAAGATCATATCAAAAGAATGATCTAATGAAGAACTTAAGAATTTCAAGACATCAACCTTTAATACCTGTACTTTTTCACTGCAAATACCCAACAGGGATATATTTTCCCTGATAACAGAACAGGCTTTGGAATTTTTTTCAATAAATAAGGCGTACTCGGCTCCACGACTTAGACATTCAAATGCCAATGAACCGCTGCCTGCAAAAACATCAAGAACCCTGGTCCTGCTCCAGTCAATGCCTCTGGATTCAAGCATGGAAAAGACCGATTCCCTGACCTTTCCTGTTGCAGGACGATACCCCGGGCCGGAACATGTCTTAAGTACCCGCCCTTTATATTGACCCGAGATTATTCTCATGTTTTTCAGCTTCTGGACTTTCCTTTCTCAGGGGAACTGTGCTTTTTACCCACTGAAGAAATAAGCTTAGACAAAACAGTCCCTGCCTCAAGCACTTCGTCACGGAGTTCCACCTGATCAGACCAGTTCATGGAACTTATATGGCTCTGATTTTCTCTTAACTCAGAGACCTTATTCTCCAACTGATTTAATACATAATCCCAGTTAACTTTGAAAGATTCGTTTTCAGGCTTCCTTATGGTTTCATAAATCCTGTCTGCCTTAAGCTCGTACTCTTCAAGGTAGTCTGGAATATGGACTTCATGCCCGAACTTTTCTTTTATGAGCCCGGATAGTATCTTCTGGGTTTCATATTCACCATGTGTCAAAAATACCTTCATGCCATGATTCTGAAAATTTGACAGCCACTCCAGTAAATGACTTTGACCAGCATGGGCTGAAAATCCATTAATGGTAAAAACCCTGGCATTTACAGCAAGCTCTTCCCCCAATATTTTGATTGTATCAGCACCGTCCACAATCCTTCTACCTGGAGTACCTTTAGCCTGAAAACCAACAAATACAATACTTGCACCTTTTTTCCAGATATTATGTCTTAAATGGTGCTTTACCCTGCCGGCATTGGCCATCCCGCTGGCCGAGATAATTACAGCAGGACCTTCAAGACTGTTTATACTCATGGATTGTGCTGGAGTTTCGCTGATTTTAAGGTTGGGAATACGCAGAGGATCTTCACCGGCCTTGAATAATTCCCTGGTCTTAGCATCAAAGTATCTGTAATGCTTACTGAAAATCTGTGTTGCCCTGATAGCGAGGGGGCTGTCAAGAAATATGGGCATATCTGTGGGCAGTCGTCCCTCTTTGTAAAGAAGATACAGCGAATAGAGGACTTCCTGAGTCCTTTCCAAGGCAAAAGCCGGAATGATAACTTTCTGGCCTTTATTGTAACTGTAATTTATGGCCTCAAGAAGTTCTTCACGGCTCTGGTCTTCATTTTTATGATCACGATTGCCATAAGTGGACTCCAGAAACAGAAAATCTGCAACTTCAGAATAACTGGGATTTCTGACCAGGAGCTGATTGGGGCGACCAAGATCTCCTGAAAAGACAAGTTTAACTTTCTTGTCTTTTTCTTCATCAACCCAAATTTCGATTATGGAAGAACCAAGTATGTGTCCTGCGTCTTTGTATAAAATTTTAACACCGTCAAAAGGTGAAAATTCTTCATTATACTCAACAGGCTTAATCAGCTTCAAAGTTTTTTCCGCATCTTCCTGAGTATATAAGGGGGAAGCTCCTGCCCTGCCATGCCTTGAACGCTTCTTGCTTTTCCATTCCGCTTCCATTTCCTGGATATAAGCACTGTCCTTAAGCATTATTTCTAAGAGATCAACAGTAGGAGGCGTTGCAAATATTTTACCTTTAAATCCATCTTTGACCATTCTGGGCAACAGTCCGCAATGATCAATATGGGCATGTGTAACCATGATGAATTCTATTTTTTCAGGATCATAAATTTCTGTGTCCCAATTTCTTTTTTCAATTTCACTATTACCCTGGTGCAGTCCGCAATCAACAGCAAACCTCACTCCTTTGACTTCCATCATATAACAGGAACCTGTAACACCCCTGGCTGCACCCAAAAACCTGACTTTCATAACGCTCCTTTTAAGCTAAAGCGGTGATATTCCATTTTTGTCCAGACATGCTGAGCTTGATTCGATCCCTTCGGGTAATTGTTCTATGCTTTCTATCCAATTCCACAAATGCTCAAAACATTTCTCACTGTCTCCAAAAGTCGAATCGATGATAAAACTACCAGCCAAACCACACAAAGAAATTTCAGCACCTCTGAACTGTGATCCCACAACAAAACTTTTAACTGCAAGCTGAAGTCTGTTTAAAAGACCTGTCAAACATTTATAATCACAATCACCCGAAATTATACATATCCTTTCTGTTTCCAACTGACCCAACAAGTCATAATTACGCAAAGATCCTCCAAGAAATCTCAAAAGTATCTTTTTCAATCTGCTTATACTTTCAGCACCCTGGCTGACTTCCATCCAGTCACGCTGACTGAAGTCCAGGACGACCAGGGATAACCATGCATTTTTTCTACCGAGACGATTTATTTCTTCGCGCAGATGTTTTTTCAATCCATTCCTGTTCAGGGCTTTACTTTCTGGATCATGATAAAC
>JBHEPK010000046.1:0-2763 GCA_046260325.1 Desulfonatronovibrio sp. | reverse complement strand
GACTTATAGCATGAAAACCAGCTTTGACCCGCCACTTCAACTCACAACTCAGCCATGGTCGAATTATAAAATCATCAGCAACTACCTCGCTTTCACATATACTTAACCTGTGCCATTCATCACCAGCAATTATTATATATGGAAGATCATCTCCTGAATCAAACTGTCTTTTTCTGAAAATTCTGCAGAACTCCATTCCGTCAAGTCCGCTGCCTTCTGCTGAAACAATCAGTAAAGGAAAAAATTCATCTTCCAGCATAGATAAAGCCTGAAAATGGGAAGCAGCCACAACTGGTTCCATATCCATGGATCTTAGAATTCTTGTTGTATCATCTCCAGGATTTTCATCAGACTCCACGACAAGAACCCTTAACTTGACATTTTCATTTTCCATAAAATTCACTCAGCTCATTAAAAATCCAAAAAAAATAAAGTGACTACTCATCAACTTGTTGCCATGACTGTGTTGAAAAAGTCCTTATTAAACTGGCAGTTCAAAAATTCCAAGCGTCAGCAATTGGCAGATTTTCAACAGTCAGACAAGAAATTTATTGAATCAGGCTGCATTAAGCCTCTGTACATTAAGCACAGGCAGCTCTACCACAAAAATTGTTCCCGATGGTTTGTTACTCTTTACCCTGACATAGCCACCATGATCAGACACAATGGATTTAACTATGGCCAGCCCAAGTCCGGTTCCCTCTTTTTTGCTGGAATAATACGGCTCAAACATCCTGGCCCGTTCTTCTGAACTGAGGCCTGGTCCGTTATCAGCTACCTGAACAAATATTCTTTTAAGCTGCTGGTCATAATCAACACTGACCTTAACCTGAGCTTTGCTTGTGGCTGACAAAGCCTCGGCAGCATTGAGAAACAAGTTCATAAAAACTCTTTTGAGGGCGCTGCGGTCAAAGTTGAATTCTGGCATTTTTGATATAAAGTTAAGCTCCCAGACAATGTTTCTATGACTCTGTCTGAACACAGAAACAATTTCTTCAAGCAAAGAATCTAATTGGTCAAGCTTGATTTTTATTTCAGGCAGTTTGGCAAATGCAGAAAACTCCCTGACCATCTGCTGGAGATTTTCCACCTGCCTGATTATCAGCTGTGTGCTCTGGGCAAATGACTGGTCCTGGATTTCCTTTCCGAACTTTTTTTCCAAGCGCTGGGCTGAAAGCTTGATGGGAGTAAGAGGATTTTTAATTTCATGGGCTATACGCTTGGCGACTTCACGCCAGGCAGCCAGACGCTGCATTTTCTCAAGCTCTGTAATGTCCTCAAAAACAGCAACAATGCCGTAGTTTTCACTATCACTCTTAAGAATCACTGCATTGACCAGTATCTTGACCATCTTTCCATCGACTTCAATGTCCACCTGTCTCTGCCACTGGGACTGAGGCAGGTCATTGAGCTGATTAAGGACATCTTTAATAAGTACCCCGTATTCTCCCCCAACCAGATCCAGGGGATATTTTCCAAGAATTTTCCTGCTGTCTAAGCCTAAAATAAATTCCGCAGCCTTGTTCACCGTGGTTATTTTTCCATCCCTGTCCACAGAAATTACTCCAGCGGTAATGTTATCAAGGACCGCCTGCATATACTTACCCCTGGCCTCGAGCTCCTCATTCTGCATCCCCTGGTTAATATTTGCCTCGGTGAGATTACGTCTAGTTTTTTCCAAGTCCATGGCCATTTTATTAAAGGAGCGAACCAGAAGGCCCAGCTCATCATCAGACTGATCCTCAAGGCGGACATCCAAGTCACCCCTGGCAATCTTCTGTGTCCCTTCAGCCAGAGCCATTACAGGTTGAGATATTTCCCTGGACAACTTAAAGCCATACCAGATTGAACCAAAAATAATTAACAAAGTGGTTACACCGAGCAGAGTATAAAGGGCCACTTTCAGGGGATGCTTGACGGTTTCAAGATTTCGGTATTCGTCCACGCCCCGCGCGATTCCATCTAACCTGTCCAGAAGGCCGGGATCCACCTGCTGCCCCAGAACAAGAAAGCCTGTTCTGGCATTATCAACAGGCATGATGCCCACAACAAGATCGCCTGTACTGCTGGGCCAGATCCCTGTCCAGTAAGCAGGCCTTTCAAAAAGATCTTCCCAGGGAATATTGTTCTTTACCTTGGGCCAGTGTTCATCCCACTGCTCTGCTGCATGCCAGTTCTGCTCCTCAAGATTGGAATTGACCACACCTACAAGTGTCAGGTCGTGCTCTGCAGCCTTTTTATCTCTCAGGAATCTGTCCATTCCAGGTCCACCCCAGAGAAAATCATTCTGCCTGATCTGCTCCAGGGTAGAGCCTGATCTAACTTCAAGCCCTTTTTTAACTGAATTATAGAAAAGCTGCCCAACTTCAAGGGCCTGACTCATGGAACTCGCTACCTGCTCCTTGAACCAGTAATCCACAGAAGTCTGAACAAAACGAACAGATATGAAAAACATGAGCAGGATTGGTACGATGGACAGAGAAACAAAAGCCAATACAAGCCTGGTTCTTAATTTAGAACCAAGCACCTTTCGCTTTCTCTCAATGATAAGCTTGAATACATTCCTTATGACTAAGAAAAGTACCAGGATCAGGAGGATGAAATTCAGATTAAAAAAGGCCAGAAAAACATTGATGGTGACAATCATAGTGCAAATGAGGAATAAAATGGCCCCCAGGGACCCGGAAACTGCAAAAGTGAGATTGGAATAATCGCCTTGGAGAAAAATATTTTTGATGTCTACCTTCACCAATGAGTTGAGAC
>JBHEPK010000045.1:4758-12326 GCA_046260325.1 Desulfonatronovibrio sp. | reverse complement strand
TGCTTAAACGGTTCAAGTTACTTGTAAAGGCTGTTTGTGGCTTATGATATTTTGTGTTGAGCAACATTGCTGAAACTATTTCTGTTCTGTCAGTGAAAATTTTATTCAATGTTTTTTGCATGTACTTTTACTGCAGATCATGGTTTAATGCAGGATATATTAAAGGGGGCCGTGATGCCCATTGTCAAACAATATTAACCACAAACCAGATATAAATGATACAATGGATAACCATAAAAAAAATAATCTTGAAAACCTGACCCATGTAAAGCTCAAAGACAAGGATGTTTATCTTCTCGGAACCGCCCACGTTTCACAACAGAGTGTGGAGGATGTTCAGACTGCAGTAGCAGAAATTGAGCCAGACACTATATGTGTTGAGCTTTGTCCGTCCAGGTATGAGGTTCTGGTCAAGCAGGATGCCTGGCAGAAGATGGATATCTACCAGGTAATAAAGGACAATAAAGCCTTGTTTCTTCTTGCTCAGCTGGGCTTGAGCACATTCTACCGCAAAATTGGTGAAAAGCTTGGAGTAAAGCCAGGGGCTGAAATGCTTGAAGGTGTTAAGCAGGCTGAAAAAACAGGGGCCAATCTTGTTCTGGCTGACAGGGACGTAAATATCACATTGAAAAGAATCTGGTCATCTCTTTCCTTCTGGTCCAAATTCAAGCTTTTGACTCATCTTTTTATGAGCATGATGTTTCAGGGGGACATTAAAAAAGAGGATATTGAAAAGCTCAAAAGCAAAGATCAGCTTCAAATGGTCATGGATGAGTTTTCCAAGTCGTTCCCACAGGTTCAGAAAACTCTGGTGGATGAAAGAGATCAGTTCCTTGCCCACAAAATTGCCAATAGTTCCGGAGGGAAAGTGTTGGCTGTTGTTGGTGCGGCGCATGTTCCAGGCATCACTAAATATCTGGACCAGGATATTGATACAGCATCTTTGACCACTGCTCCTCCCAAATCCATCTGGCCTGTTGTGGTCAAATGGGGGATTCCCATTCTTATTCTGATTTTACTTGTTGCAGGCTTTATGACCCAGGGAGGTGCCCATTCAGTAAGATCCATATATATCTGGGTCCTTGTGAATGGAATTTTTTCAGCTTTGGGCGTCAGTCTGGCTTTGGCTCACCCTTTGACCATAATGAGTGCATTTGTGGCCGCGCCCATTACCAGCCTTAATCCAACCATGGCCGCAGGCTGGATAGCAGGTCTGGTCCAGGCATGGGTAAAAAAGCCCATTGTGGCTGATCTGGAAAATCTGCCTCAAGCCCTGACAACTCTCAAAGGCTTCTGGCTCAATCCAATTTGCAGGATTCTTCTGGTTGTGGTGCTGGCAAACTTGGGCAGTTCTTTGGGAACCTTTGTGGCAGGAACCTGGATTGTCTCCAGAACATTCTGATATACCAACCCCAAGATCTTAAAGTGGCAGTTTTTTTTGCAATGATCAGGTACATTTATGAAAGATTCAAATCCTGACTCAAAACCCCGTTCCTTAAGCCTTAAGGCAGTGGCAGGCATTGTATTCCTGGCGATATTTATCAGTGTGGTTGCTACTTTGCTTGTGGTTAGAATCTGGTTTTTCCCATCCTCAATTAATCCCGTAGATCTTAATGAACAGGAAAAGGTTGTTCTAAATGCCAAGCTGGGTGCCTTGAAGTCACAGAATACAGCTGATGAGAATAATGTATCCAAGCCATCTCCTGGTGCATATACTGAACGATCTCAAGACAGGATTCTCTATTTTACCCAGCGTGAGCTAAACGCCATGATCGCTCGTAATCCAGATCTTGCCCGGAAGGTGTCAATTCATCTTTCGGACAGATTGATATCTGCAACTATGATTGTTACTCTGCCCGTTGATTTTCCTGTGTTCGGGGGTCGTACCGTTCGTATTTCCTCTGGACTTCACGTAGATTACCAGCAGGGCAAACCGGTCATCACAGTTGAGGGTGTGAGCATAATGGGAGTGCCAGTGCCTGGAGCCTGGCTTGGCGGTATAAAAGGGCGTGATTTGACTGCTTTTTACGCTGAAGATGAGGGGTTCTGGAGCGCTTTTGCACAGGGCGTTAATGACCTGAAAATTGAAGACGGCAGGTTGCGGGTGGAACTGGCAGAATAGCTTTTTTCATTCATTATCCATTGTCTGTAATTGACCTTTTTTATTTTTAAAATTTTTTTGCGCTGGTTATCCAATAGGGCAGGAAATGAAGTTTCCCATGAGAATATTCGGGGAGGTTAAAGGATTCAAATTAGAAGATCTTGAAGCCATGGATTCAGAGGATCTCTCACCTTTTGAACTCAATGGTGATGCTTTGTTCATTGAGTATGAAGGTCCGTTTATGGATTTGGATTTTGTCCTTGAAAAGGTTGAACCTTTTTTAAGGGAGTCCTGCTCTGGACATTTGGATTTAATCGATCATGATAACTGGGAAATTGTCAGATGCACACTGATCCAGGGGGCCTGGAATTGTAAAAAGATTAATCCGGACAATGTGTTGGAAGCGTATAAATAGAATTTGAAATCAAAATTTTCAGGGTAAAAATCTATGAAATGCAAATGTCAGAAAGCTCCTGAGATTATTTGTGGTTCCGGAACCCTTGTTTTTGTCTCTAAGGCGATGGATTTTCTTAAATATGTTTGAGCAGAATAATATTTTAAGGACAGCTGTGGATACTTTGAAAGTGTCCAGAAATTTTATTTTTTTTGCTGTTGGTATGTATATTGTCGCGGTAGTAGCTGGATGGGAATATTCGGACAAACTAAGTTTTTTGGAAGATCAGTTTCATGAACTGGCCCAGAGATTTGAAAACTTAAGCCCTGTTGCTTTTGTTTTTAGAATTTTTTTGCATAACCTGATAGCCAGCTACCTGGCCATGTGTTTTGTGACCCTGTTCGGTTTGATTCCCCTGGCCCTGGCAATGTTTAATGGTCTCATGGTGGGCTGGTTTGCCGGGTGGTTAGAACATGTCTCCTGGCTTGATGTGGCAGTTTTTTTAGTCCCTCACGGGATTTTTGAATGGCCGGCCATGTTTATAGCCTTTGGTGTTGGAATGTGGAGGGGGATGGCAAATTTTTTCGGATCTGCCAATCAGAGTTGGGGACAACTCTGGAAAAAAGCCAATTGCGTCTATTTTGTATTTGTGATGCCATTGCTTTTTATTGCGGCTATCATTGAAGGCCGTTATCATTTTATGCAGATGTTTTCGTGATTTTTGGCTCTATCCAAAAGTAGAAAAATGTGGTGAACAGTTAAAATTTAGAAAACAATTTAAAATTTATAAACAGTAAGTTCAGGAAATGGAAGAAAAAGACCACATAAGTGTAATTGTAGAGGACCTTTGTGAATATGCCCTGGACCGGGAAGATATTAAGTGGATAGCTGATGCCACTCCTGAGTCAGAAGATTTCAATTCTAACAAGCTGGAATATGAACTCCAGTTATTGAAAATTGTCAGTGTGGGCTGGAGCATTTCCTACTGTCTCCAGAATGATGCATCAAAAGATGTTATTATGGAGCCATTCTGGAAAAATATTCACGATGTATCAGGCGACCTGTCACATGCCACAAGTCTGCTCATAGGTACAGATATTAATTATTTTGAGATTCTAAGGTCAAGGCTTGAGAGTTATGTCCAGGCCATGTCCATGGAGAAGGGAGACAATCCCGCTACAGTTATTGGCCCGCGTTTTGCTGAGTTTTGCGGCAATTCCCAAAATCTCATGGCCTCCATGGCTGGTTCAAAAATTTTTATGGCTGCTGTTTCCGGAGTGAAAGAGTATTTGAATGCAGCCGGATATAAGGTATAATCATTAACCGTATTAGATATTGTTGGAGTAAGATATGAGTGTAAAATTAAAGAAAAATTTTTTTATCCTGGTTGCTTTAATTGTGATAGTTGCGGCAGGCTTTCTGTATATTAAATATGGGGATAAAGAACAGCCAGTTGTTACCCTGGCTCCTGATGCTGCCTATACCAACGGCAGGGAACCTTTTGAAGTTAAAGTCCATGATCCAGGTCTGGGACTTAAAAGTGTTCAAGTTCAGATTATCCAGGAGGGGGATGTCAAGTTCAGCAGGCAGGAAGAATTTCCTGCTGAAGTTAAGGACTTTAATATGGCCCTCGAGATTCCAAGGCTTGGCCAGGGTGAATTTGATGTAGTAATCAATGCTTTGGATCGCTCCATCGTTAACTGGGGTAAGGGCAATCACGTCACTTTATCAAAGACAATGATTTATGATGATCGTCCTCCTGTGATTTCTGTATTGACTACCTCGCATAATCTCAATCAGGGTGGTTCAGGTCTTATAAGATATGAGTTGTCAAAGGAGGTTGAGAAAACCGGAGTTGTGCTTGGGGATTATTTTTTTCCTGCATTTGAACAGCCTGACGGCAGTTATCACTGCCTGTTTGCTTTTCCACATGATGCTGATACCGGCAGTGATATCCCCAGGGTCATGGCCATGGATCTTGCAGGAAATGAGCAGGTCTCAGGTTTTAATTATCATGTTAATGCCAGAAACTTTAAGAATGACAGACTTAACATAGGAGATAACTTTCTGCGCTCTCAAATGCCCCAGTTTGAAAGGGACTTTACTGATGAAAATGATCCATTTCAAATGTTTCTGAAAGTGAATAGAGAGTTAAGGGCATTGAACAGGGCCAAGGTTGAAGAAATTGCCCAGCGCACATCACCAATTCTGGATTTTAACGGGGTTTTCATGCGCAAGCCCAATTCCGCTCAGATGGCTGGCTTTGCAGATCGCAGAACTTACTATTATCAGGACCGCGAGATTGATCGTCAGATCCACCTGGGAGTTGACCTGGCCTCGGTTGCTCAGGCTCCTGTGCCCGCAGCCAATAAAGGTCAGGTGGTTTTTACGGGCTCCATTGGTATCTACGGCCAGACTGTGGTTGTTGATCACGGAATTGGTCTTCAGACTCTGTATGCCCATCTAAGCAGTATTGATGTCCAGGAAGGACAGATGGTCAGCAAGGGTGAATCCGTTGGGCACACAGGAACCACTGGTCTGGCCGTGGGCGATCATCTTCATTTTGAAGTTATTGTATCTGGAATATCTGTAAATCCTGTTGAATGGTGGGATAGCACCTGGATAGACCATAATATTACCAGCAAGCTGGATTAATCATCTAAAGAATCCTGAAGCTGTTTTCCAGTTGAAGATCAGATGCGGCTTTGCCCACCTGGTCTTCCCCGCCCATTATACAGATCATTCCGGGATCATTGTTAAAGGTCCAGTCCAGAGCCCTTCCAAATTCCTGGAAATGACCCAGGGATGTTTCGAGAATTTGTTCCCTGACTTTTTGGCGGTGTTCATGGGTTACGCCTGCGAGATACCTGACTGTGGAAGAAAAACCCCGGGCATCGGGCAGCTGGTATGAATCCATTTCTCCAATGGCTCCAATGACTGCTTTTTCCACTTCATCCCTGTCCAGTTCTTTTCTGGTCAGAAAGGAGCCTGAACCTTCGAAGGCCTTGATGGTCTCCAGGGTGTTTGGGTCACGGTATGAAGCAAAAGTCATGACATTGGAAAGATAATCGTAGCTTCCAAAGGCACCGTAAGCTCCACCCTGAACCCTGATTTGATCCCAGAGCCAGCTGGCCCGCAGGAATCTGCTTGCTACCAGGCTTGAGCCATGGAACTCATATCCAGAAGGATGCAGGTCCACAGCCTTGCCCACATAATTTACCTGAGCTGGAATAAAAACAGCCTCACTTCCAGGCTGGCAACAGGATATCCAGGTTGACGGTGAAATGTCATGCATGGGCATTTGTTCCAGAAAGTCCTGAGTAGTGTGTATATGTTCATTAAAAAGCTCCTGTTCAGATGTAATATTTAAGAGCATGGCCTGTTTGTGGAACAGGAGGAACTTGAGTTCTTCCAGATCATTTTTAACCTTGTCCCAATTTTTATCCACCAGGGCTGTGAGATGTCTGAGAAATAAAAGATAACTTAAACCGGACATGTGTTCCTGGGCCCAGTCTGCTTCACTGTACCTGGATTTGAGGCGCATTCCAACATATCTGTGCCCGGCCGGAACAAGACTTTGCTCCATGGAGGCCTTTTCTTCCAGCAGCATCTGCCTGAACCGATCTTTATTATCAAGATTGACCTCATTTATTATCTCTTTGAGAATAGCGTAAAGGTCTTGAATATTTTCCGGCAGGGCCTTGCACCGGAGAAAAAGTCTGCACGCACTTGTTTTTTCTCCCACAATACTATGAGAGAAAGTCATGGGAGTGATTCCCCCTGTTTTCTGGCTGATTTTTGTAGACAGTTTGACAAAATCCTGCTTTTCAGTGCCCATTTCCACTAAAGATCTGCCAAATAAGGGTACATAAGAAAGAAATTTCTGAGGCAGAAAGTGCAGGTCAAAACCCAGGTCAAGATAAAAAATGCCGGACGTTGGCTGGGGATGAAACAGAGTCTGAACATCATTGATTATTTTTTCTTCCCTGTGAATTGTATTCAGATCCTTTTCCATGTCGCTGCGCTCAAGTCTGGGTATTTTGGCCAGCTCAGAAGGGTCATCCGGTTCTGCCTGGGCCATTTTGAGCTGCCTGGTATTTTCAATAATGTTATCAAGATCCTGTTCAGACAGGCTCATTCGAACCTCATTTAATCTCATGTTTTCTTCGTCCTGAATTGCAGCGCTAAGAGCAGGGTCCGGCTCCAGAATAACAACGGATTTGTGGGCATTGTTCAGAAGATGTTCATCAATGAGGTCTTCAAAGACCTTTTCATTATTTTCCAGTCTGTTTTTGATTTTGTCCAGAACAGGAGAAAATTCCAGAAGAGTAAAGGGGCTGTCATCATACAGCCAGGTGGTCAGGGCTCTGAACATGACGGCCATGCCCCTGGGAAAAGAACCTGTATTGTTTTCCCGAAGCGCAAATTCCAGGCTGTTAAGAGCGGCTTTGATGATTTCAGGGTCAATGCCGTCTTTGCATAAATCTTTAAGGGTTGTGTTAATAAGTTTTTCAACTTTGCCCAGATTTTTGGGCTCTATGCCTTTTAGTCCTGTGGAGTAATACATCTGGAGGATATCCGTTTCCAGTCCAGCCCCTGTAATGTCTTCGCCGAGACCTGAGTCGATAAGTGCCTTGCGCAGGGGAGAACCAGGCATTCCTGTAAGAATAAAGTCCAGAATACGCAGACTCAGGTTGAGTTCCGGATCAAAAGTCTCAGGAAGCAGCCAGTTAATGGTCAGGTAACATTTGGGATTGTTGGATTCTGATGCGCTGTAAGTTTTGACAAGGCGCTGGGTCAGGTCGGTCTTATTCTGGCTGACAATGGAAGAATCAATGTCTAACCTGTCGAATTCATCCAGGTATTCATCTAATTTTTCTAATCGTTCTTGTTCAGGGTTGTCTCCATAGAAGAAGATAAAGGCATTGGATGGATGATAAAGTTTTTTATGGAAATCAACAAAATCTTCATAGGTGAGGCTGGGTATTTCCTTGGGATCTCCTCCAGCATCAAAGCCATATGTGGAGTCTGGAAATATGGATTGCTGGGAATAGTCAGCAAGAAGGCTTTCCG
>JBHEPK010000045.1:243-4748 GCA_046260325.1 Desulfonatronovibrio sp. | reverse complement strand
CCTTTATATTTAAGAGGGGCATCTTTTTGTTCCAGTTCATAATGCCAGCCTTCCTGTTCAAAGATATGTCTTGAGATTACCGGATGAAGAACAGAATCAAGGTATACATCCATAAGATTGTAAAAATCCTGTTTATTCTGGCTGGCAACGGGATAGCAGGTCTTGTCCGGGAAGGTAATGGCATTGAGAAATGTCTGCAAAGAGCTTTTGAGCAGCTCAACAAAAGGTTCTTTGACCTTATATTTTCGGGAACCGCAAAGAACAGAATGTTCTAATATGTGTGGGACCCCGGTGTTGTCTCTGGGAGGGGTGCGGAAATTTATGCTGAAAACCTTGTTTTCATCCTCATTGACCATGGACAGAATCCTGGCACCGGTTTTTTTATGGACAAACAGCCTGGCCCTGGAGTTAATTTCCTGTATCTGTCGTTCTTCTATAAGCTCATATTTATCCTGATAATTCACATTATCCTCCTGATTTGATTGTTGTGACTGACTAACTGTCAAATGTTAGGTTGAATCAGATTCGAATTCAACCTAATTTGTTTCTGAAAAAAAATGTTCGATGCAGTCAGTTCAGATCTGGCAGGATGTGTTGGCTGTTAAGCTGTTTGGTTTCATAAAAACTTGACTTCCAGGCGTGTATGATTCAATTTCAAAATTTGTCATAACTAATTTTTACAGGTATTTTTAAGATAAAGGCGGATATAATGACTGATTACAAGAAAACTCTGAACCTTCCCAAGACATCCTTTCCCATGCGGGCCAATTTGACCCAGAACGAGCCCAAGATGCTTGAATTCTGGGAAAAAAATCAGGCTTATCAGAATATGGTTGAGGCCAATAAAAATGGCAAACCCTATGTTCTGCATGACGGTCCACCCTATGCCAATGGACATATTCACATGGGTACGGCCATGAATAAAGTTCTCAAAGATTTTATCGTGAAGTCCAGAAATATGATGGGCTTCAGGGCTGAATACGTACCCGGGTGGGACTGTCATGGTCTGCCCATTGAGCACAAGGTTGCCCAGGAACTTAAAGCCAAGGGCAAGGTTGTTCCACCTATTGTTGTCCGCAAGATCTGCCGCGATTATGCCACAAAATTTTTAGATATTCAGCGTAAGGAATTTAAAAGACTGGGAGTCATGGGTGAATGGGAAAAACCTTACCAGACCATGCATCCATCATATGAGGCAGCCACAGCAAGGGAGCTTGGCAATTTTATTAAAAATGGGTCTGTTATTCGCGGTAAAAAGCCAATTTACTGGTGTATTGACTGCGAAACTGCCCTGGCAGAGGCCGAGGTAGAGTATGATGATCATACATCTCCTTCAATATATGTATCTTTCCCTGTTAATGATGACGCAGTTCAGAAAGTTTTTCCCAAAGCTGAACCTGGCAAAACTTTTGCTGTAATCTGGACCACCACACCCTGGACCATTCCAGGAAATATGGCTGTGGCTGTACACCCTGAATTTGAATACAGCCTGGTCAGCTACAGTGGTAAATATTTTATTATAGCATCCGAGCTCACAAACAGTCTGGCCGAGCTCTTCGGCTGGGACAGCTTTGAAGAACTGGGAAGGGCAAAAGGTTCAGATCTTGAAGGAATCAAGGCGACCCATCCCTTTATTGACAGGGAGTCTCCTGTGGTCCTGGCTGATTATGTCACTCTGGAAACAGGAACAGGGTTGGTACACACAGCTCCTGGACATGGCCGCGAAGACTATGAAACAGGCATGAGATATAGTTTGGAAGTGCTTTCTCCTTTGGATGACAAGGGAAGATTTCTGGAGAGCGTGGATTTTCTAAAAGGCAAAAACGTGCATGAAGCCAATCCCATAGTCATGGAAAGATTAAAACAGGATGGAATGCTTTTGTATGATAAAAAGCTTTCCCATTCCTACCCCCATTGCTGGCGCTGTAAAAAGCCAGTAATTTTCAGGGCCACCACCCAGTGGTTTGTTTCCATGGATAAAAATGACCTGCGCAAGAAGGCCCTTAGTGCCATTATGAATGATGTAGAGTGGATTCCGGCCTGGGGCAGGCAGCGCATCTATTCCATGATAGAAAACAGGCCTGACTGGTGTATTTCCCGCCAGAGAAACTGGGGCGTGCCCATAATTGCCCTGCTTTGTCCCAAATGTGATCATACATATATGGATCCAGACTGGATATTTTCCATTACTGACAAGTTTGAGCAGCATGAGCGTGGATGCGATTACTGGTTCGAAGCTGATATCAGTGAGGTTGTTCCGGCTGGTCTGGTCTGTCCTGAATGCGGCAGTGAAGAATGGAAAAAGGAAGATAATATTTTGGATGTCTGGTTTGACTCTGGAACCAGTTTTGCCGCAGTTCTGGAAAAGCGCAAGGAATGTACTTATCCTGCAGATATGTATCTTGAAGGAACTGATCAGCATCGGGGCTGGTTTCACAGCTCCCTTCTGGCCTCTGTGGGCACCAGGGGGCAGGCTCCATACAAGTCAGTGTTGACTCATGGTTATGTGGTGGATGGAGACGGACGCAAGATGTCTAAATCTCTGGGCAATGTTATTGCTCCCCAGGAAATAATTGACAAATTCGGGGCTGAGATCCTGCGCATCTGGGTAGCTGCGGTTGATTATCAGGAGGATGTGCGCATCTCAGATGAAATTTTAAATCGTCTTGTGGATGCCTACCGCAGGATCAGGAATACAGCCCGCTATTTTCTTGGCAATCTCAATGATTTTGATCCAGAAAAAGATATGGTCGATCATAAAGACCTGCTGCCCTTGGACAGATATGCTTTGAGCCTCATCCTGGAAAAACATCAGCTGATGCAGAAGGCATATGAAAAATTTGAATTTCACAAAATTTTTCATACCTTGCATAATCTGTGCGTGGTGGAGCTTTCATCTTTTTACTTGGATATCATCAAGGACAGGCTGTATGTATACGCGCCAAACAGCCGGGAGCGCAGATCAGCCCAAACTGCTCTTTTCCTTATGCTGGAATCCATGCTTATGAACATGGCTCCGATTTTGAGCTTTACAGCGGAGGAGATTTATCAGCATCTGCCGCAAAAGCTCAGAAGGGCGGGGAACACGGTTTTTGGTCTGCGACCTGACTTTGCAGCTTATCCCGGGTCAGACAAGGATGAAAAGGCAAGATGGGATATGGTTTACGCTGTACGACAGGAAGTGACCAGGGCAATTGAACCTTTGAGAAAATCCAAAGAGCTGGGCCATTCCTTAGATAGTATGGTTACCTTGTATGTTGATGACGATAAGTTTGATGATCTCAAAGAGTTGGAGAAAGATCTGAGCTTTATTTTTATTGTGTCCAAGGCTGTGGTTAAACCCTTGGAGGATGCTCCAGAGGGAATATTCAAGAGTCAGGAAGTGGATGGACTTAAGGTTGAGGTGACCAGGGCTTCTGGAGAAAAATGTGCAAGGTGCTGGATCTATAATGAAGAGCTCAATGCAGACCAGGCATGTCCCAGGTGCTCCGGGATCATGAAAGAGCTTGAAACTATTTAGTCACAGGCAGACCTTCCAACGCAAAAAACTTAAATCCTGGAATTTAATAAATGACATTGAAAAACAAGATTGTATTAATTCTGGCTGGGGTAATTCTTCTTCTGGATCAGGCCACTAAAATCTGGATCCAGAACACTATTCCATTATGGGAATCCAAAACTGTAATACCCGGCCTGTTTAACCTTGTTCATGTCCTGAATAAAGGTGCGGCTTTTGGTTTTCTGGCAGACTTGGAAGGAAATATGCAGACCTATTTCTTCATTGGGGTGACAGGTCTGGCTGTAGTGCTTATCTTTCATCTTCTGCGAACGGTGGACAGGGAAGATTATTATCTTTTCTCCGCTCTCGGATTGATCCTTGGTGGAGCTCTGGGCAATCTTATTGATCGCATCAGGCTGGGAATGGTTATTGATTTTCTGGATATTTATGTAAGCAATCATCACTGGCCTGCTTTCAATGTGGCGGATATGGCTATATCCACCGGCGCGATTCTGCTTTTAGTCTCATTTTACAAGAAAAAAAGATATGCATCCGGTTCTGATTGAAATTGGGCCCATCAGCCTTTATTCTTATGGTTTTTTCATGGCAGCCGCTTTTTTGCTGGGCATGGCCTGGACCATGCGTGAAGCCGGCAGTAAAGGGCTGGATCGCAGATATGTTCAGGATATTGGTTTTTATGTTATTCTTGGAGGGCTGATTGGAGCGAGGCTCAGCTACGTGGCAGCCTACCAGGATATTTTTAGTGGAGATCCCCTCGGGGTCCTGAAATTCTGGAAAGGAGGATTCCTTTTCTGGGGAGGAGCAGTCCTGGCTGCTCTGCTTATGATTCTGTATCTATATCGTAAAAGTCAGAGCATTCTTTCCTGGCTTGATGCTGCAGCTCCTGGAACAGCACTGGGCTTGTCAGTGGGCTGGATGGGCTGTCTGGCATCAGGATGCGCTTACGGAAAAGTTTCTGATCTGCCCTGGAGCATCATGCCTACTC
>JBHEPK010000045.1:0-233 GCA_046260325.1 Desulfonatronovibrio sp. | reverse complement strand
CCTATCATGCTCTGGTGGCATTTATTTGTTTTCTTATGCTTGTATTTTTAAAAAAAAGAGTGAGCATCAGGGGGCGCCTCGCCGGGATCTTTTTAATATCTTATCCAATAATGCGGATAATGGTCGATTTTATGCGGGGAGATCTTCAGCCTGAGTTCTGGTTTATGAGTATCAGTCAGGTTATTGGATTAGGAATTGCTGTTATTGGAATATTTTTGTACAGGCCTCTAACC
>JBHEPK010000044.1:12060-12382 GCA_046260325.1 Desulfonatronovibrio sp. | reverse complement strand
GCATCAACATCGATCCTGGAAAGGGGATTGGCTTTTATTTCGCTTAAGACCTGATTAATATGCAGATTCACAAGCTCTGTGGTGGCTTCATTGGTAATTTGTTTTTTAAATTTGCCTTCAATGACTGATGAAGGAACTTTTCCTTTACGAAATCCCTTGATATCTGCATCTTTTCTGTAAAGGGCAGTTGTTGCTGACAGGGCTGCATTGACTTCTTCTGCCGGGACTTCAAATTTAATCTCTTTTTTTACAGGGGAAATATCTTCCACTTTATAATCCATAAAACTCGAACCTCCATTGGTATTTTTGAACGAGCCCCATT
>JBHEPK010000044.1:397-12016 GCA_046260325.1 Desulfonatronovibrio sp. | reverse complement strand
GCTAAGGGCAGCCAGCATCCTGATTGGTTTTCAGTCTGAACCAAACGTCAGATTATTCAAATGATTTCCCAGACCGCCAATATCCTTGGGGGTGTAACCCAAAACCTCTTTCCAGACAGTGTCGGATTCCATGCAGAAATATAGTTGTCTGGAAATGCCTCCACGTTTAAGGCTGTTGGCTATGAATTTGAATTGCTCAAGCCTTAAAGGCATAAGAAGTCTTGTCTTGCCGTCAAGTCCTGTAATGAACTCGTTGTAAATATATGTGGACTGGGGGTGATTATTCATGATGATTTTTTTAAGCCAAGGCATGAACCTGAATGAACCCAGGCTGACATAAGCAATGCTTTCCGGTTTGAGATAGTCAAATATCATCTCCACGCACTTCTTGTAGCCTTTTTCCCAGTTAGGATAATGAATAATGGGGTCAAAATGCAGGCAGACCCTGGATCCGTTCCGGGCACATGTTCTGGCTGCATCAAGTCGCTCTTCAAGAGAAGATGCTCCCTTTTCTTCCCTGGCGATTATATCAGGACTGTTCACCGACCACGCAGGAAGAACCTGTGAAGGACAAGATGCCTTGTGCATCCAGGACAGGTTAATGACTTTGGATTTTAATTCCAGACATACATTGGGATAATTACTTAAGAAACTTATGAGGCTTGATGAATACTGGGTCAGGTGATCCAGGGCCAGGGAATCAGTGAATTCGCCAGTGCCGACTCGAAAAAGCTTTTCTTTGTCCCGGCTGAAAGCCTGATCCAGTTCTGTCCAGAGGTCATCCTGGTTGGCCCATACTTTTAGAACTCTGTCCTGAAAATAAGCCTGCAGAATGCAATAGCTGCAATTTAATGGACAGTTCTCTCCGATATGAATGATTTTATAGCTGCAGCAGCGGTAATTGCTGGTTCCAGGGCATGATCTGAGAAATTTCCCCCTGTAATGTTTCAGGTAAAGGATAAGGGAATCTGACGGGGCGGACATTTGAGATATTGCCTGGTCAGGCAGGAGTATCTCAACAGGTATGTCCGGAAGTTTATCTGTGATTTTAAGGGCCAGTGAGGATGATTCAACCTCCTGATCAATATAGATTTTTTCAGGCGGTGCCATGTGATCCGGCCATTTATTTTCGGGGCTACTCATTGATGTTTACTGGCCAGTTTTTCAGGGTTTTTGAATCAGCGATAGCCTGGAGCTGCTCAGCTGCCTTTTGCAAGTCTTCCTGATTTTTAATTTGTCTCGAAATGGCAATGTTTTGTGACTCAAAATTGTCTTTATGTTCAAAACGCCATTTTGTTCCAGATACAGCCTCCCGTATCCTCGAATCTAAGCGCGCAGACATTTCAAACATAAGGGGATATCTGACTGAGTAAAGTTTTTTCATTATGGACTTTATTTTGTCATTGGGAGAGAGTTCTGAGTCGAGTAAAGCTTTAAGTTGCGGCATGATTCTGAGTCGAGAAATGTCTGTCTCGTCAATAATTGATTTTTCCTGCAGCCAGGTAATGAAGTTTATGCTGTGATTTCTGGACCAGCTTAATGTGGAAAAAAATTGATAAATAAAGCTCAGGTCATGTTCAGACATTTTACAAAGGATGGGAGCGCATTCAAGGCTGATGTTTCCTCTGGCAAGGATTTCATCCCAGAGTTGTGGAAGTTTAATCCAGCTTGCCCATAATTCTTGAGCTTTTGAACAGGGTGTAATATCAAGGTTTTTCCAGATGAAATTATTGAGACTTTTCAGATCAGAAAAATAGCGCAGAGCAGCAATGATCATGCCCGGTTTTAAAGGACGTCCATAATTGGAGGAAAGATAAATCAGGCCTTTGGTATATGAATCAGCAGAATCTATTTCAAGGGCCAGAATGTTTCTCCCCAGGCCTTTCAGAGCCATATACCGCTTATAACCGGTAACAAGGGTTTTTCTGGAATTTTCCGTTGTAATAAGGACCGGATTTAACTGTCCAATATGCTGGATGTTTTCAATGTAATCAGAATCAGGTTGCTGTGCCCATAAAAGGCATGGATCGTCAGTATTCAGGTCCTGAGGTGAGATGGAGATGACTTGATAAAGGATATTCATCGTATTGTTTTTTTTAAATTATTGGTTATGGGTTAATACCGGCCATGGAAAACTTGACAACTTTTCATTCATCTTTCAATAGGACATAATCAAGTTGTTGAGAAACAACTTATGAAAAAATAATGGGGTTGCCTGTGGCAGATAACCGGACCATGGAAAGATGTCCAGTAACTGTTTGTCACCTTGTTTTATCCCGGAGCCAGTTCGGTTTTCAGATTTAAGTCATAAATTGAGTTTAATAATTACAAAGTCAAACATAAAAGGGGGCAAGATTAATGCTGGATAAACTTGAAAAGCAAAGGACCTACGCCTTGGTTGGACATGGAGGGGCAGGCAAGACTTCTGTAGCTGAGATGATTCAGTATAACTGCAAAGCCATTCAAAGATTGGGAAAAATTGAAGAAGGAACAACCAGTCTTGATTTTGAACCCGAAGAAATCAAAAGAAGAGGTAGCGTTCAGCCGGGATTTGCCACTTTAAACTGGGAAAAAAACCAGCATTTTCTGGTAGATATTCCTGGGGACAATAATTTTATCGGCGATATCAGCTATCTGCTAACAGCAGTAGATGGTGTAGTCTTTGTGGTAGATGCCATTGATGGAGCCAAGCCTTTGACTAAAAAAATCTGGGCTGAGACTAAGAAATTAAATCTACCGGCTATATTTTTTATAAACAAGATGGACCGGGAACGTGCTGATTATGACATGGCTTACCAGAGTCTGATTAACTTCTTAGGTATCAAGCCAGTTCCTCTGTATCTTCCCATTGGTGCTGAATCAAACTTCAAGGGCGTTGTGGATGTACTTGACAACAAAGCATATATTTTTGGTGAAGACGGTGCCATGACTGCTGGAGAAATTCCTGATGATATGGCTGATATGGTTGAAGAACTCAGGGAAGCTGCAGTGGAGAATATTGCTGAAAGTGATGAAGTTCTCATGGAGAAATATCTCGAAGAAGGAAGTCTGACCACTGAGGAAATGTATAAGGGACTGCATGCCGGGGTACTTTCCGGGGAAATCGTTCCAATCTGCGTTGGAGCTGCTCTTGAGAATAAGGGCGGTCAGAAACTCCTTGAATCTATTCAGCAACTGCTGCCCTCTCCTTTAGAACGTGGAGACTGGCAGGGTGAAGATGGAAGCTCAAGAAAATCTCATCCTGATGAAAAGCTGTCGGCCCTTGTATTTAAGACCATTACAGATCCTTTTGCCGGTCATCTTAGTGTCATGCGCGTTTTATCCGGAAAAATTTCACCAGATATGACAGTATATAATCCGGTCAAGGAAGAGAAAGAAAAACTCGGCCAGCTTTTGTTTATGGAAGGCAAAAAGCAGACCCCCATAAAAGGAGAATTAGGTCCGGGCAGTATTCTGGCCGCACCCAAGCTCAAAAAAACTACAACCGGAGATACTTTATGTAAGGAAGGCGATAAATTTATTTTGATGAAAGAAGATCTTCCTCCCTGCATCCTTTCTTACGCCCTGGCTGCAGAGGAAAAAGGCGAAGAAGATAAGGTTTTTTCCGCTGTTCAGAAGCTTCTTGATGAAGACGTGAACCTCAGCTTGGCGAGAAATGAAGATACCGGAGATATGCTATTGTCGGGCATGGGCCAGTTGCATATAGAAACTGCTGTAGAAAAGGCCAGAAGAAGATATAAGGCCAGGATTGTCCTTAAAACCCCTAAGATTCCTTACCGCGAAACCATCAAAGGCAAAGCCGAAGTCCAAGGCAGATATAAGAAACAGACAGGTGGTCGCGGTCAGTTCGGGGACTGCTGGATCAGATTAGAGCCCAGGCAGCGGGGAGAGGGATATGAATTTGAAGATGCAATTGTAGGTGGAGCCATTCCAAAACAGTATATTCCTGCTGTAGACAAGGGCATACAGGAGACCGCAGCTAAGGGGGTTGTTGCCGGATATCCTGTTGTTGATTTTAAAATTACCCTTTATGACGGATCATATCATAATGTTGATTCGTCTGAAATGGCCTTTAAGGTTGCTGGTTCCCTGGCTTTTAAAAAGGCTGTGGAGCAGTGCAAGCCTGCACTCCTGGAGCCCATTGTGCTGATTCAGGTCTATGTTCCGGACGAATATATGGGCGATGTTATTGGCGATCTTTCCAGTAAGCGGGGAAAGGTTCTGGGATCTGACTCTGACAAGGGAGTAACCGAGGTCAGGGCTCATGTTCCCATGTCTGAGATCCTGCAGTATGCTCAGGATATTCGATCCATGACCGGAGGTCAGGGAACATTCACCATGGAGTTTGATCATTACGAAGAATGTCCAGGGCCCATAGCAGAAAAGATCATTGCTGAAAGCAAGGGAGATCAAGAAGATTAGAGATTCTTAACAGAACTTTCAAGCCTGTTTGAAAATAAAAAACCGGCGTTTTCTGGTTCAGGATTTTTAAGTACAATAAAAATCAGTCTGGATCAGGGAATGCCGGTTTTTTTATGTGGTAAACAGTATAAAAATGCACGGACATGGTTTTTTGTTGTGTTTTGTATGCTTATGAGATATTTTGTGCCATTAATTTAAGACATAAGATTTATCCGTGGAGATAGATCAGGCTGGGCTGCTATAAAGTAATATGTTGAATGATTTGCAAATTTTCAGTTTTCGATTTTGGGAGATTTTTTATGGATGTTGATGATAATTATGTTCGCTTGACTCCTCTGGGAGGTCTGGGGGCTATTGGGCAGAACTGCATGGTCATGGAGACCAGAGACACAATGGTTGTAATTGACTGCGGGTTAATGTTTCCTGAGGACTTTCTCCTTGGTGTTGATGTGGTTATTCCCCGGTTTGATTATATTCTTAACAATAAGGATAAGCTTAAGGGAATAATTTTGACCCATGGTCATGAGGACCACATAGGAGCTTTGCCCTGGCTTCTGCCTTATGTTGATGTTCCTGTATATAGTTCGAGATTTACTCTACAGCTTGTGGCTAACAAGCTTACCGAGTTCAATCTGGTAGACTATATTCATACAGAGGTTGTCACTGAAAAAACGGTACTGGAACTGGGTGATTTAAAGTTTAAATTTTTCCCTGTCTGTCATTCTATTGTTGAGGGATTTGGACTTGGCATTGAAACTCCTGTGGGCAAGATCGTACATACAGGTGATTTCAAGCTTGATCCTGAACCAATGGGTGGCCACATGACTGATATTGATGCCTTCAGGGATTTCTCCAAATCAGGAGTCATGCTGTTAATGTCTGATTCCACAAACGTTGAAAGAGATGGATATGCCCTTACTGAAAGGGAAATAATGTCATCTTTGCGTGTTTTTTTTGCAGAAGCAAAGGGCAGGCTGTTAGTAACTCTTTTTTCCAGCCACATTCAAAGGATGCAGGAAATATTTGATCTGGCAAAGGAGTTTGGAAAAAAGGTAGCCATAAGTGGTCGAAGTCTTTCCAAGAATATTGAGATGTCCATGGAAGAGGGTTTCTTGAGTGTTGATGGTGATACTTATTGTTCCCTTGAAGACCTGCCAAAATTGGAGGACTCAGAAACTGTACTTCTGCTCACTGGTTCACAGGGAGAGCCTTTGTCAGCCCTCACACGGCTGGCCCTTGGTGAACATAGACAGCTCAAGATTAAAAAGAACGACCTGGTGCTGATGTCCTCCAGGATTATTCCGGGGAATACCAAGGCCATTACCAGAGTCATCAATAACCTGTACCGTCTGGGCGCTGAAGTTGTTTACGAAAAGGTCAGGGCCATTCATGCTTCAGGACATGCCCACAGAGAAGAGCTTAAAGTTATGCTTGAGACGGTATCTCCCAGGTTTTTTGTTCCATTACACGGTGAATACCGACATCTTTTCAAGCATGCAGAATTAGCGAGAGAATGCGGCGTAGCCCCGGAAAGGAGTATTGTCCTTGAAAACGGGCAACCCCTCACATTCACTTCAGAAGGTGTCCGATTTGAAGAAAGTGTTCCGGCCAGTTCCATCCTAGTGGACGGTAAGGGCGTGGGTGATGTGGGTCATACTGTTCTCAAGGAAAGGCAGATCCTTGGCGGTGAAGGGTTGGTCATAGTTGTTATGGTCATAAGTGAGGAGTCCGGGGACTTACTCATGGGCCCAAGACTCCTTTCCCGAGGTTTTATTTTTGAACAGCATTTTGACCATGTGCTTGAAGATGCCAAATGTCTCGTTCTCGATATATTCGAGAATCTGCCCCCTGGAGCCACTAAAAAACTTGAAGAAAAAACCAGGTCCACACTGCGTCGTTTTTTCAGAAAGATTCTTGAAAGAGATCCTATAGTTATCCCTTTGATAATAAAAGTTTAATCATGACTACTCAGCTAAATCATAAGCCGGCATAGACGATCAAGTTTATGCCGGCTTTTTTCGTTAATTTGACAATAGTGGCATCTTTTATTATTGTTTAAAATTGGATTAAAGCGTTTTTTTAAAAATAACAGAGGTTTTAAAAGTTATGTGTGGAATTTGCGGAGAAATAAGATTTGATGCTCAGGAAATAACTCCAGACGCAGTATATAAAATGTCCAAGCAGATGATACCAAGAGGTCCGGATGGGGCTGGTATGATTTTGCAGGGAAAGCAGTGTCTTGGACATAGAAGGCTTAAAATCGTTGATTTGAGCGAAAAGTCCGGGCAGCCCATGATCGATTCTGATCTTGGTTACTCGTGTGTATTCAATGGCATGATTTATAACTACAAGGAGATCAGAGAAGAGCTCAGGAGTGCTGGTTATAACTTCTTTTCTGACGGAGACACTGAAGTCCTGATAAAAGCTTATCATAAGTGGGGGACAGGGTGTGTGGAGAGGTTTATGGGCATGTTCGCTTTTGCCCTGGTGGAAAGAGATTCCGGCAGAGTTATTTTGGGCAGGGATCGACTGGGGATCAAGCCTTTTTACTATAGTCGGGTTAATGGCGGGATGATATTTGCTTCATCCCTGCCGGCTATTCTGGCTACAGGTCAAATTAGCAAAGATATCGATCCTGTGGCTCTGCATCACTATATGACTTTTCATGCTGTTGTTCCTGCCCCTCACACCATCCTTAAGGATGTTCGCAAGCTCAGTCCCGCAACACTGCTCATTGTGGAGCCTGATGGAAAGATGGATGAAAAAAAGTACTGGAATCCTCAGTACAGACAGTTTCCTGAAGATAAGAACAGATCTTTTGATGAGTGGCAGGATATGGTAATGGATTCCATGCGCAATGCAGTGGCCAGGCGTATGGTGGCGGATGTTCCTGTGGGCGTGCTGTTGTCCGGTGGCGTTGACTCCAGTCTGGTTGTGGGTCTTCTTGCTGAAGCCGGTGTTAAAGATCTCAAAACCTTTTCCATCGGCTTTGAGAGTATTGGCGGTGAAGCTGGAGATGAATTCAAATACTCAGATGTAATTGCCAGACATTTCAACACTGACCATCATAAGATAATGATAGATTCCGGAGAGGCTCTTGGGAGCATCAGAGATTGTGTCAGGTCTATGTCAGAACCCATGGTAAGCCATGATAATATAGGGTTTTATCTGTTGTCTCGTGAAGTTTCCAAACACGTCAAAGTTGTTCAGAGCGGCCAGGGAGCAGACGAGATTTTTGGGGGATACCACTGGTATCCTCCTCTTATGGACAGCAATAATCCTGTAGAGGACTACGCCAGAGTATTTTTTGACAGCGATCATAAAGAGTTTGCTCAAGCTGTAAATCCTGATCTGGTTGAAGAGGATTTCAGTAAAATATTTGTTCGGGATCACTTTGAGATGGAAGGAGCAGACCTGACCATTGATAAGGCCATGCGTCTTGATTCCCTGGTGATGCTTGTTGATGATCCAGTGAAAAGAGTTGACAACATGACTATGGCCTGGGGGCTTGAGGCCAGAGTTCCATTCTTAGATCACGAACTTGTGGAACTGGCAGCGAGGATTCCACCTGAATATAAGGTTGGCAGCGGTGGAAAATACGTTCTCAAGGAAGCATCGAGAAAGGTTATTCCTGCTGATGTAATTGATCGGCCCAAAGGTTATTTTCCGGTTCCCGCTTTGAAATATCTCAGGGGCGATTTCCTTGATTTTGTTAAAGAAGTCGTTGCTGATCCAAGATCCAAGCAGAGAAATATTTTTCAGCAAAACTACCTTGACCAGCTCATATCCAAGCCTGAAGAGTCAATAACCCCACTTGGTTCTTCCAGGTTGTGGCAGGTGGCACTTCTCGAGCTCTGGTTTCAGACTTTCAACATTTAGAAAGAAAGACTTTCCGGGATGAAACTGTTTAAAAACAGCCATGGAGAGTTTGACGGCAAAAAAATTTTCCGGAAGTAACGGAGAAATTGCAAATGGCTCAAAAATATAAAAAAGATCATCGTTTTGACAGGAGCAATGTTCCTTCCTTGCGCAGTTGGGAAAGCAAGAATCTTACCCCGCAGATAAAAATGGAAGAGGATGTGGTGCTTGATTGCGGATGGGGAAGGCTGATTTTCGGTCAAACTTTTAGAAAACAGCAGTTGCTGGTGGATACGCTCTTGGATGAAAGTCCAGGTAAAAGGGATATTGCCTTTTATTTGAGAGATCCTCATGTTGTTTTGTCACTGGCTCCTCAGGATCTTTTTATGGATCCCTCGCATACCTACAGGCTTTGGCTGGACAATTACCACGCAGGCAAGTCATTGCCCAAAAGATTTGTTATCCGCAGGATAAGTTATAAAAGAGATTGTAAGGGAATTAATAAAATTTATTCCACCTGGGGAATGGTCAACTCCCAGGAAGAGTTTATGTGGAAGAACCGCAATTCCAGAAAGATAGTAATCCTGGTGGCGGAAGATGTTGATCAGAAGCAGATTATCGGCACTGTAACCGGTGTGAATCACAAGGCTGTGTTTAATGATCCTGAAAATGGTTCAAGTTTGTGGTGTCTCGCAGTGGATTCTCAGGCAACCCATCCAGGAATAGGTGAAGCTCTGGTCCGTCACCTGTCAGAAAATTTTATGGCCAAGGGCAGGTCATATCTGGATCTGTCTGTAATGCATGATAATAAACAGGCCATATCTCTTTATGAAAAACTCGGGTTTCAGAGGGTTCCTGTTTTTTGTATCAAACGCAAGAATCCAATAAATGAACCCCTTTTTACGTCCTCAACTGAAGCTGCCAAACTAAACCCCTATGCTTCTATTGTAATTAAAGAAGCCAGGCGCAGGGGGATTAGCGTTGAAGTTCTGGATGAAGAAACAGGGCACTTTGCCCTTGCCTTTGGCGGCAGAACAATAGTCTGCTGGGAAGCCTTAAGTGAATTGACTACAGCCATTGCCTTGTGCCGTTGTGATGACAAGTCATTAACCAGAAGAATTCTTCATGGCGCGGGACTGAGGGTTCCTGAACAGATTAAGGCAACTGATCCGGATGATAGCCATGAATTTTTGCGAAAACATGTATCGGTTGTGGTAAAGCCAGTTAGTGGTGAGCAAGGGGTTGGAATCTGCGTGGACATTAGAGAGCCTGTAGAATTGGACAGGGCGGTTAAGGCTGCCTCTAAGGTTTCTGATACAGTAATTATTGAAAATTTCGTACATGGTCAGGATTTGAGAATCATTGTAATCGACTTTAAGGTCGTAGCCGCAGCAGTGCGTCGTCCTGCCAGGATTGTGGGAACAGGAAGACATACAATCAAACAGTTGATACAGAAACAGAGCAGGCGCAGGGGAGCTGCTACTGGTGGCGAAAGCCGGATACCCATTGACCGGGAAACAAAGCGGTGTGTGGCTCAGGCAGATTATGATCTGAACGATATTCTTCCTGCAGAGTACAAATTGGAAGTTCGTAAAACAGCCAACTTACATACAGGTGGAACCATTCATGATGTGACTGCTGATTTGCATCCAAGCCTTATAGATGCAGCTGAAAGGGCTGCCAGGATCATAAATATTCCTGTTGTGGGACTTGATTTTCTTGTTCCAGATGTAAGCGGTCCAGAATATGTTATTATTGAAGCCAATGAAAGGCCAGGCCTTGCAAATCATGAACCCCAGCCAACTGCCCAGAAATATGTTGATTTGCTTTTTCCCCGGACAGCCTCCTGATATCTCATGGCAGTTTTTAAATTATGGACTGTTTGGGGTGGTGAACAGTAATATAAAAAATGATATGTAAGTATCAAAAAAGAATAATCTGAGGTTTATGGATTTTATGGAAAAAAAATTATCAATAGATATGCATTATCTGAAAATGATTTTGTCAAAGTTGTTAGATATTCCCAGCCCCACGGGGTACACAGATAAAGTGGTTCATTTTATCTGCAACGAACTGGAAAAACTTGGTATCTCATATGAGCTTACAAGAAGAGGCGCCATAAGAGCGGATATCAAAGGGGATAAATCTTCTCCAGACCGGGCTATTGTGGCTCATCTTGATACCCTTGGGGCCATGGTTACGAAACTCAAACCCAACGGAAGACTGAGTCTGACTTCCATTGGTACCTGGTCCAGCCGTTTTGCGGAAGGAGCCAGGGTAAGCATTTTTACAGATACCGGGGCGCGAAGAGGGACAATTATTCCTCTTAAGGCATCAGGTCATGCATATAATACAGAGATTGATACCCAGACTATTTCCTGGGATAATGTAGAGTTGAGGGTCGATGAAGATTCTCTCAGTGAAGATGATCTGATTGAACTTGGCTTTAATGTCGGGGACTGGGTGGCAGTGGATTCGCCCCTTGAGATAAGTCCTGGTGGATATATAAATGCCCGTCACTTAGACAATAAAGCCGGGGTGGCTGTACTTATGGCTGCAGCCCATGCTCTCATTGAGGCAGGGATCAAATTGCCTATTGACTGTCATCTTCTGTTTACCATCTCAGAAGAAGTTGGGTCTGGTGCTTCTGCTGTTCTTCACGGTGATGTGGCAGAAATGGTAAGTATTGACAACGCCCCTTTGATTGAAGGCAGAAACAGGTTTGAAAAGGGTGTGACATTATGCATTAAGGATTCCAGTGGCCCTTTTGACTACCATCTAACACATCTGCTCATTGAACTCTGCCAGAGGCATAAAATTCTGCATCAGAGGGATGTATTTAAGTATTATAAATGCGACGCAGCCTCGGCAATTGAAGCTGGAAACGATTTGCGTACCGGTTTAGCCTGCTTTGGTGTTGATGCCTCCCACGGACACGAACGAAGCCATCTTGGTTCACTTGAATCTCTGGCACACCTTATAGCTGTTTACATGCAGAGCCCCCCGGTAACAGACAGGGACCGCAAATACTTAGGTCCTATAAACGGATTTACAGAACAGCCCCTGGCTTCAGCCGAGGAACCAGAAAATCAGTCTTGTTACATTGGATCTGATGATGAAACAGGAGAATAAGGAGTAAAGTTCTATGCCTTACGTGAATATCAGGATAACAAGGGAAGGGGCTACCAAAGAGCAGAAGAAAGAACTTATCCAGGGCGTGACCAGGCTTTTGAGTGAAGTATTGGGCAAAAATCCCAAGACAACTTTTGTGATAATTGATGAAGTTGATACAGATAACTGGGGTATAGGCGGGGAAGCAGTTACAGAACTTAGAAAGGC
>JBHEPK010000044.1:0-373 GCA_046260325.1 Desulfonatronovibrio sp. | reverse complement strand
TTAACCGGGAAGGATTCATGTTGATATCCTTCCCGGTAGTTTTAAATTGTTGTAGACAGGTTTAGATAATTATCACTTAAGCTTGATATGGAAAGCTTATTGTTCAGTGTTCATGGTCTCCAGAAGCTCAATTTCAAATACTAATGTTGAGTTAGGGCCGATAAGCTCACCTGCCTGCTGTTCTCCGTATGCCTGATCCGGAGGAATGACCACTTCCCATTTGGCTCCTACAGGCATCATTTGCAGGATTTCAGTCCATCCAGGGATTACCTGGTTTAAAGGAAACGTTGCAGGGTTACCCCTTTCAATGGAACTGTCAAATACGGTCCCATCCACAAGCGTACCTTGATAATGTACTGTGACGGTATCAGCA
>JBHEPK010000043.1:4885-12398 GCA_046260325.1 Desulfonatronovibrio sp. | reverse complement strand
CCGGCGATCTCCACGCCCGCATGCTGGCCGAAAAGAGCAACCCCAGACATGACGTAATCTGGGGATGGGCTGTAACCAACATGGTGGATCCCAGGATCCTGGACATGCTTGAACCCTATCAGCCAAATGGAATAGAAAAGGTTCCGGCCCGGTTTCGGGACTCAGGGAATAAATGGTTTGCCAAAACCGGATATATGGCTGCATTTTGTGTCAATAATAAAATTTTGGAACGTAAGAATCTGCCAATGCCCACATCATGGGAAGATCTGCTCAAGCCTGAATTTAAGGGTGAGGTGGTTATGCCCAATCCAGCCAGTTCTGGAACAGGCTATCTGATGATTGCGTCTATCCTGCAGATGAAAGGAGAAGAACAGGGCTGGAAATACTTGGAAAATCTTGACAACAACATTGCTCAGTACATTAAAAGCGGCTCAAGACCTTGCAACGCTGCCAGTGCAGGTGAGTTCGCAGTAGGTGCTTCTTTTGCCCTTCGGGCCATTAAAAATATTGAAGAAGGATTTCCCATTACCATGGTTATTCCCTCTGAAGGAGCAGGCAACGAACTTGAGGCTACAGGCCTTATGAAGACATCCAGCAACAAGGAGACCGCCAAACGCTTCATTGATTGGACATTGTCAGAAAACGCGGTCAATGAATACTACAAATGGAAAGAAATCGTGACAGTTGAAGGTGGCTCCATGCCCGAGAACTTCATTGAAGCCGGACTCCCCAGGGATATCGGATCGGTCATGGTGGACATGGACTTTCCCTGGTCAGCTGCCAACAGAGATCGAATCCTGAACGACTGGCAGACCAATCTGGAGCGTTAACCTTCAGAATCTCATCTGAAAATCATCAATCCAGTTATAACAGCGTTTCGCCTGGATCAATCAGGGCGAAACGCTGAAACATACACAACAACCCAACAGTGAAAATACATGGTTCTTGAAATTCGCAATATCAACAAATTCTTTGGCCCTATTAAGGCTTTGGACAATGTTTCCCTGACAATTGAAAACGGATCTCTGGTCTGCTTCTTGGGTCCTTCAGGCTGTGGCAAGACCACCCTGCTTCGAGTCATTTCCGGACTGGAACTGCCTGACTCAGGATCGATTATCGTAAATGAGCAGAATATGTCCTCCATCCCGGCACGAAACCGAAATTTTGGAATGGTTTTCCAATCCTACTCCCTTTTCCCCAACATGACCATAGCCTCAAACATCGCTTACGGACTTGAATCCAGGAAATGGACAAAATCAGACATTGCCCTGCGTGTGGACAACATGCTCAACCTTGTTCACCTGGAAGATCAGGCCCATAAATACCCCCATCAATTATCAGGAGGGCAGCAGCAAAGAGTTGCCCTGGCCAGAGCCCTGGCTCCCAGGCCGGCAGTCCTGCTCCTCGATGAGCCTTTGTCAGCCCTTGACGCCAAGGTCAGAGAGGAATTGCGCGAAGAAATCAAAACACTTCAGCAAAGATTGAAAATTACAACCATAATGGTCACTCATGATCAGGAAGAAGCCATGACCATGGCTGACAAAATCATGGTCATGAAAGACGGAAAAGTTATGCAGACAGGCACGCCCATGGATATTTACCGCCGGCCTGAAAATCCTTTTGTAGCCCAGTTTATCGGGCGAATGAACATTGTTCCCGCAGACCTGGGCCTTGATGTGCCATCCAATGGCAGCCCCAAAGGATCCAGGCCCAAAACCCTTGGAATCAGGCCTGAAAATATTGTCTTATATGATGATCCCGGCTCAGAAATAAAACTTACAGGAATTATCGAACAGATTTCCAGCCTTGGAAACCTGACCAGGGTAAAAATAAGTTTAAAGAATCGTAACGGACAAGGTCCACTTTCCATTGTTTCTGAAATTCAGGGTTCTGGACCGGACATGCAGATAGGAAAAGAAAAAGCCCTGGCAATAGATCCTCAAACAATCAGGGTTCTGGAATGGGCTTGAGCCTCACCCATAAAAACAGCTTTGTACAAGGGTTTATGAAACTAACCATGCCCAATGACAAAGAAGTTCTTCTAAAAATCCTTGTGGCCTGCATGGTAGCCATTCCTTTGATAGTCTTTGTCCTCTATCCCATGACTCATATCCTGGGAAAAAGCTTTCAGACCCCTCAAGGAATTGGTCTTGGCAACTACTATTCCGTGCTTGGCAACATGCGTTTTTTAAGGCTTGTTTACAATAGTTTTGAAGTAACCTTAGTCACTACCGGGCTGACCGTTTTCCTGGCCTATATTTACTCCTACGCCATTCAACGTACCAATGTCCCCATTAAAAACTTGTTCAGACTCATTGCTTTGATTCCACTTTTTGCACCGTCCCTGGTACAGGCACAGGGACTCTTGCTTCTTCTTGGCAGGAACGGAGTCATCAACCGTACTCTAAGCACTGACTTTTCAATATACGGTTACTGGGGAATAGTTATTTCCAGCGTGCTATATGTATTTCCATATGCCTTCCTCATTTTTTCCACGTCCCTGGCCATGGCCGACAATCGACTTTATGAATCTTCGCGAATTTTGGGAGCTGGTCCATGGAAAACTTTCATGACCGTGACCTTGCCTTCCACCAGGTTCGCCATGATGGCTTCCACCTTTGTGGTCTTCACTCTTGTCATCACTGATTTCGGAAACCCCATGGTCATTGGAGGAGATTACAGCGTCCTGGCAACTGAAGTCTATAATCAGGTTATAGGACAGGCTAATTTCGAATTGGGAACAGTTATAGGAATGATCCTGCTGGTTCCGGTAGCGCTGGCAGTGGCGGTTGAAAAATTTTTTAACAAAAACAATCAATCCCAGTTATCCGAGCATGCCAAGCCAATAGTGATCCTGCCTCATAAACTTCGGGATGTTGTTTTCACTATTTACTCTATTCTAATATGTCTGTGCATCGTAGCTGTTGTGGGGGTCGTAATCTTTGCCAGCTTCACACATCTCTGGCCCTATCGGATGGATTTTTCCCTGCGTCACTACGCCTTTGACGTCCAGAACGGCATTCAGCCCCTGTGGAACAGCATATATGTGGGCATTATGGCTGCGGGAATCGGTGTGGTGGCTACAGGCCTGGCAGCATATGTCACGGAGAGATTTAAAACTTTCCTGGATGCGCCCTTGTATTTTCTATGTATAGTTCCCGCTGCCGTGCCGGGAATGGTTCTGGGTCTTGGATATATCCTGGCTTTTAATAATCCAGCCAGCCCGGTGTATCCAATTTACGGGTCTTTGCTGCTTATTGCCATCTGTAATGTCTACTATTACCACACCCAAGGTTTCCTTATCGCTTCAACCAGCATGAAGCAGATCAGCAGCAACTATGATGAAGCCTCGGCTACCCTTGGGGGGACCTTTATCCGGACCATACGCAAGGTTACCCTGCCCTTAATGTGGCCCACGCTGATCGGAGTGGCTGTATTTTTCTTCATGCGCAGCATGGTCACCCTGAGTGCAGTAATTTTTCTCATCACCCCTTCATCCCAGGTGGCAGCAGTGTCAGTCCTGCTCCTTGAAGACAGGGGAGCGGTTAATCAGGCTGCAGCTTTCTCAGTATGCATCATGGGTGTTGTTGTAGCTTCACTGCTTTTGGCCAGGCTGGTTCTCAACTATTTCGGTTACAGGAATATTTCCCTCATCAGATAGGAGCCATCAAATCTTTAAGACAGCTGATATCTTCAATGATTAAGTGAGCGCTGTTTCTTAATGACTGTTTGGTTCCAGCTCCTGTTAGCACTCCCACGAGCAATCCAGCACCGCCTGAACGTCCCATTTGCATATCATGCTCACTGTCCCCAACAACTGCAATTTTTTCTGAAGATAAACCAGTCTTCCGACAGAAGGCATTGACCATTCCAGGGCCAGGCTTGGATCCGAATCCGCTGTCATATCCTGCTACAAAGTTTGTAAGATTTTTCAGTTTAAATTCTTTAACAGCAGCAAAAGCCCCTGCGTAACTGTCGTTAGTAGCTATCCCAGTATATATATCTTTATCCCTGAAAAACGAGAAAAGCGTTTCAAGATCAGTAACCGGCGAGGCATTTTCCAGTGCCAGGCGGTTAAACACGTCTTCCATGCGGGCATGAAGTGTCTCTTCTGGCAATACTGCGCCCAGATCAACCCATAACTCAGTTAGTTCCCGGGTATTACCGGCCGCAATAACGGAATCCGGCAGAAACCTGCCCGTTGAAAAATCAAAACCACCGACCGCAAGAAGCTCCTGAGCAAGCTCTATATCCCCTCCTGAAGCCAGGGCAGCTGCCTCTTGAGCAGCAACAATCCAGGTTTTATGAAAATCAAAAAGGGTTCCATCCTTGTCAAAAAGAATTCCCTTTATGAAATGTAGTGCTTTTTTTGATTTTTTTGTCAAGGATTTACGTATTCAGATCTTGCCTGAACAGCTATGTCATTAAGGTCTTTTATGAGCTCTGGCGTAAGCTCACCCCTGGCTACTTGAAGACGCTCAATAATGGGATCAATGATTGAACAGATTTTTTCCTGTCCCAGTACTTCCCGTATTTCACTGTGCTCCAGGTTGTGAATAAGTTCATCAAGATATTGAAGACGGACAAGCTGGTATTGGAAAAGTTCATTGATCTCTGGAGTTATAGGCAGGTTCATGGACATGGATGTAGCCACATACAGCCCCTGGATCATGGCCCCATAATAGCTGTAAACAAGCATCTGCATGATTTCTACATCATTTTCCGCAAGTTCTGCGTTTCGTTTGATCTGTGAAGCAACGTGCTCATTAAGCATTTTTTTGGCCTGCTCATCCTGGGGGTTACGCATCAGCCTTTCCATCAAATCCTGCCTTGGTGGAGTAAAATCAACCTTGCTGCTCTGTTTCATGCGGGGAAGCAAGGTATTACGAATGAACATTCTGATATCAATGGATTCTGCCATACGGCCAAAAACCATGGCATAGTTGGCATCGAATGTGAACATGCCCAGCAAAACTGCAAGTTCATCATTGTCTTTATTCCTGACAGACATGGGGACAGTTAGATTAGACTGATAGGAAAGACCGGCCTGCCTGTATAAATCCAACTGCTGCATAATCTGGGTTATATCACCGTCATCAACCCTTGAGATGATCTGGTTGGAAACATAGCTCAAATCGGATTGATATTCTGCAGAATACACCGCCGGTGCTGCAAGCAGGGTAATGGCAAAAATAAAGGCAAAAATGGTTTTCATTTTTTTGCTCCTGGGCTGAGTTAAGGTTTTGATTTCTAACGGCCAATATTTAAAATTCTGAAAAAAAGCTTGTAATAAAGTAAGGCAAACAGAGCAAGCCCCATGATCCATAAAATTATAATATTATAAACAAAAGTTGAAATATTGATCTGGCCCAACCGCTTCGACGGGGCAAAAAAATGGGCCTTGCCCAGCTTAGAATCGGGCATTCTGGCTATTGGTACAGTTACTTGCACCAAGTGTTCACCAGAAAGCCGGATCTGTTCAAAGGTTTTGACATTATTGACCAGATCAGCAACTTCCTGATTAAAATTTCGCTTTTGGAGCAACTCAAAATCTTGTTCTCCAAGTTCTTGAATGACTCTGTCTTCTACGGACAACCTGTACTCCCAAACTTTGGCCAGGTCCTGGCGAAAATTTAAAGAAACCTTCTGCAGCCAAGTCCTGATATTGTTGGCTGTTTCCTCATTATAAGTCTCTAACCTGAGATCATCAATGTTGACAGGTGACAATATACCTGAGCGCTCTTCGAGAAAACCAATTTCATTACCCAAGGCTTTCAGGCGCTGCCTAATCTCACTATGGTTACCCCGGTTCACTTCAAGAAGGGGGTAATCCGCCAACCCCCGGGTTTCCGGAATATGATAATCAATAAGGTAGCGCAGCTGCTTTTCCTCAAGAATCCAGGGCACAAAAAGAGAAGTATAATCATTATTCAGATATTGATGAACAATAAGTGCTTCATATCCCCAGCGCGACGGCATGAGATCAGCCACCAAAGGAGTGTTGCGGTGTCCTGCATTACGGTGCAGCAGGTCATCTAAGGAGATAACCGCTCCCCCAAGCATCATTTGCGGAACCAGCAGCAAAGGAATGAGAATATAAATGGTTACCACAGATTTAAAGGCAGAGGATATGTTCAGGCCCAGGATACAGGCCGGTACTGAACAGCTGAAAAGGACAATCCAGGTGGCCATATGCATATCCGGAATTCTGAGCAGGGTGTTGCCTACCAACACAAATAAGGCCATCTGCAAAGCAGTCATCCCCATAAGGTACACGCTTTTGGCGGATATATATGCAGACCAGCTCAAATGCAGGAACTCTTCACGTTTGAGAATTTTGCGGTCACGGTTGATCTCCTGGGCACTGACGCTCATACCCAGAAAAAGGGCAACAATTATACTGATAAAAAAGTATGTTGAAATGTTCTGATTATCCATGAATAAATAATCAGCCCCCCAGGCCCCGAAGGATATGAGTCCTGCTAACAGGGCCAGCACTGGAGGCTCCAGCAGATTCACAAGAAGATACTGTCTGCTTGCCACTCGCCCTTTTAAGGTACGCATAAAAAATATCCTTGCTTGTCCCAGCCACCCTGGACGCCATAAGCGCGGCTCTACTTCAGGATATTCAGACGGATGAGGCAGGTCCTGGCTCCCTGCAGATGAACTTCGATCCTGGATATAACGTTCATGCCACTGTTCAGGCTGGATAAGCCTTTCATCCATATAAAGCCCATCCGGACCTACCTTTCTAAGTTCAACAATTTCAAATATCTGCTCAGGGTTCACATGACCGCAGGATGGACAGGAATACTCATCCATTCCAGCCTGATAGATCTGGGAACGAAAATGAACAATGGCTTCCAAAGGATTACCGTTAAATATGGGCCTGCCGCCTTTATCCAAAAGCCAGAGCCCGTCAAAAAGCCTGAAGATTCTGGAAGAAGGCTGGTGAATTACCACGATCACCAGTTTGCCCTTAGCTGCCTGCGCCTTTAGCAGGGCCATGACCTTTTCTGAATCTGAGGATGAAAGACCTGAGGTTGGTTCATCCACAAGAAGAACTGAAGGTTCCCGGATAAGTTCTAAGGCAATGTTCAGCCTTTTTCTCTGGCCTCCGCTTATGGTCTTGTCTAAAGGGGATCCCACTTTAAGATCCCGGATTTCTTTCTGGTTCAGCTCTTCAAGAAGCCCATCTACCTTAGCCGCGCGCTTCTCGGCAGGTATGTCAGATAGACAGAGCGAAGCACTGTAATAAAGATTGTCAAACACGCTCAGCTCTTCAAAGAGCAGATCATCCTGGGGTACAAAGCCCATCACCCCTTCCAGTTTGTCAGACTCCACAGACAGATCCTGGCCATTAATAAGCAGCTCGCCTGAATCAGGCTGGATCTGACCGTTGAGAATACTTAAAAGAGTTGACTTGCCTGCTCCACTGACCGCCATAACCCCCACCAGCATTCCACCTGTAAGGTCAAAGCTGAAATTATGGAGACCATTTTCACTTCCAGGA
>JBHEPK010000043.1:390-4875 GCA_046260325.1 Desulfonatronovibrio sp. | reverse complement strand
TATCTGAAATTAATATTACGGCCCTGAAAATAAAGTTGCCTGCTTTCCTTACCCTGACCTTTGGCTTTTACAATTGAGAGCAGCTCGCCTGAATATATTCGGTTCCCTCTGGAGTCATTTAAAATGGCCCCTGATTTAAGCAATTGAGGCCTGCCTGGATACAAAGGCTGAGAGTCGAGACTTATGGATGGACCCTCCCAGGCTGAAATAAACATGACCTGAACATCCTTCAAAAAAAGAGCAGAAAATGATCCAGCAAAATCAGGACGAATCAGATTTTGCGCTGAAATTTCATCAGCCTTAGGTAAACCAGTATCATTTTTGACTATCAAACCCGATGAATCAGTCGTACTGGAAACTGAAAAAGAATAAAGCAGCCTCATGGATTCTGCCTCATCTCTGTTAACATTGAGGCTGTCCATGACCGCAGTGACTGTGGACTCAGCTTCCTGGCTGTCTGAAACAAGGGATGCAGGATATAAATAGTAAGCCAGAAAGCTATACTGATCCAGAAGAGGCATTTTTGAAGCAATTCGAGAAGAGATATTTTTAGCAAGATCAACTTTGCGGGCCTGCTGGTTCAATTCCTGAATAGACAAAGCTTCCTGGTACAGGGAAGAATAATCATCAATATTCCAGATTTTAAGATGGGAACGAAGATAAAACTCAAGGCTGTCTTTAACGATTCCACGCCTGTTTTCCGGCAGACATGATGCCTGAACAGCAAATAAATTAATAACCGCGTTGAGAATAATTTCAGTCATGGCCGCTATTGTTTTGCCTCAAGTAATGTAATCAAGATCCTGCCTCCTGTGATTTCCCTCTATTCCTGGCGGATGGGGGTTATCCGGATTTCAACTCTCCGGTTGACCGCATCCTCTGATGAAATGGGCTGACTTTCACCGTAGCCTATGGAAGTGAGTCTTCTGGGATCAATATTTTGCTGGATAAGTGCGTTTTGAACAGCTTCGGCCCGTCGTTCAGAAAGGCGTTGATTATAATCTTCAGATCCCACCTGATCGGTATGCCCCTCCACACGGAGCAGGGTTTGAGGATATTGAGTAATCACCCTGGCCACCCGGGAAATTTCATTCATTCCGCCCGGTTTGATGGTTGCTGAGTCAAAGCCAAACATTAGTTCTGACTGAAATGTGGCGACCAGTACATCCTGCTGCCTCCTTATGCTTGCGGCATCGGAAGTTGCCACAGCATTCTGCAGTGCATTTTCCTGACGGTCCATATAAGCACCGATCTGGTTCCCAGCTATTCCGCCTAATACTGCACCAATGCCTGCACCGATCAATGTGCCCTCTGTATTTCCACCAATGACCTGGCCCAGGATGGCGCCAACGCCTGCTCCCACTGCTGCACCAGTTCCAGTACCTTTTTGCTGTTTTGTCTGTCCGGCACATCCCATCAGGGCAACTATCAGGATTAAAGGAAGAAGAATTTTAATTGTTTTTTTCACTTTTGACCTCCATGACTTATGTGTTAAAATAAATAATGGTCTTTTAATTATCCGCGGCGGACTGTATTTTATTTATTAAAAGCCCTTTTCATGTCACCGACCTGTTCCTGAGCCTTGCCGAAAAGACACCATTGGGCAATCAGCTCTTTGGCTTTTCCACTGGTAAGCCGGACGGCCGGCTGAAGCTCCGGGGACAGATTTCCCTCACTGGTTATGGCCAGCAGGTCCAGCACCGTCTGGTTGCAGTGGACAAAGCCCGAAGCGGCGCCATCTTCCGCGACCCGCGCTTTGGCTTGGTGCATCTTGCCTTCGACCTCATCACTTGTACTTGATTTCATAAACTTTTTTATCCTCTGTGGTTAGATAGTTGACAGTCAAAAGTTCTCTGGAAATACCTTGTTTTTGTTAGGCAATTTCAAGGATTATGACATTCTTATTCACTTTAGTCCCAAGATCTTGATTTTTTTGATTTTACTTTCAGCTTTCAGCTTAAAACTTTTATCCTCTGTGGTTAGATAGTTTCCATCCGGAAGAAAGACCTTCCGGATGGAAACTAATTATTGGGTCGCGAATGAAACCTGTTAGTTAAGTTTGAGCTCAACCCTGCGGTTCAGAGCGCGGCCTTCTCTGGTATCATTGTTAAACTTGGGATTTTTCAGGCCATAACCCTTTATTTTAATGCGGTCTTTGCTTACTCCTTGCTGAATCAAAAAGTCAGCCACTGACTGAGCCCTTCTCTCGGACAATCCCATATTATACTCGGCTGGGCCTGTACTGTCTGTATATCCCTCTACAACAACTCCCTGGTCAGTTCTGTCTTTAATGATCCTGGCACCTTCCCTGAGGGTTTCCCTGAACTCGGGCTTAATTTCAGTCCGGTCAAAGTCGAAGTTGACATTATTGAATACAATCACTTCTTCAGCAGGCTCGGGTTTGGGCTCAGGTTTGGGCTCAGGTTTGGGCTCTGGCTCAGGAGCAGTAGCAACTTCCCTTGTTTCATAAAATACTTCTTGTATGAAATCAGCCCTGGCATTGTCTTCGGCCAGGTCAGAAGCATCAGCAAGCACTGAACAGGGGTTCAGTCCAGCCCATTCATCCACTGCCGTCTTTTCCGACTCAGACTGGGCAAAACTGATGAAGTGAAAACAGATCTGATCACCGTAATTGTCATACATATCCTGCATGATGCCTTTGGGGTTTGGTCCAAGGTTTGATTCCCCATCTGTCGCCACAATTACAGCTGTCCTGTCCTGTAGACGGGAAACTGGAGCATTTAGACTCTCAAACCCGGTTCCCATGGGAGTCTGGCGTCCAAAAATATCAAAATCAACAGGGATGGCCATAAAGGCCTTTTCTATGCCCTGGCGGTTAAAGCCGGACATCGGCTTGAACTCTTTATATGGCGCATAGGAATATACCCCAAAATTGGCATCCAGTTCAGGTACTTCGTTGTTTATGGTTACAAGCAGATCCCTGGCGGCCACGCTTTTTTTCGTGCCTGTTGCTTCATGCTCGAAGCCCATGGATCCCGAATTATCAACATAATACACAAAATTTTCAGCCTTTGCTTCCAGTACCTCTTTAGTATCGGCCAGACTCAAGCTGCCAAAACCAAGCACCAGGCACAAAGTAAAACAACCTGCAAATAATAATTTTTTCATATAAGTAACGCTCCTCTCTCTTTAGTTTCAAGTTTATAAAAGTTTGATTAAAAGGTTTCAGAAAGGTCCGGATCACCTGAGCAGTCCGAGGATGCCGAATAAAATCAGATAAATGGCAACAATATAATTTAATAGTCTCGGGACAACCAGGATCAGAATTCCCGCTATTAGAGCAGCTATCGGCTCCGGTGCTATACCTATCCCCATGTGTTACCTCCTTTTTTTAAATGCTGGGTCCGTTGTCTTCGTAAAAAACTTACGAGCGGGCACTCTCGTTCCCGATTTCAGGCAAAAATCCGCGAAAATACTTCCTACTTCACAATAAGATCGTTTTTTACAGATTTGACCCCTTTTACATCTCTGGTGATTTCAACAGCTCTGTTCAGGGCCTGACGCGAATCAACAAATCCGCTCAGTTGGACAGTACCTTTGTAAGTTTCAACACTGATCTGAAAAGATTTGAGAAAATCATCAGCCGCAAGCAGGGATTTAACCTTGGTGGTAATAACTGTATCGTCTACGTATTCACCTGTGCTGGACTGTTTGGATGATGATCCGCACCCCGCAAAGGAGGCGATAAGCATAATAATTACTGCATAGCCGAAAAAAATATACATTTTTCTCATAACAATAGCTCCTTAGATACCCTGCCTTGTCCGGCAAGGTTGTTGGGTAATCAGGTGATCCTTCGTCCCTGAAAAACCTGAACCACGATAACAATGATGGCGATGACCAGAAGGATATGCAGGACACCGCCCAGGGTGTACCCGGTCAACAAGCCAAGTAACCACAAAACCAAAAGTATGACAAAAATTGTCCACAGCATAATTTACCTCCTGCAGGGCGTGGGCCCATTACCATCAAACTCAATTACTGCTTCTTCATGGGCTCGTTGCAGCAGACCAACTCGCCTTCACCTGCTTTCCTCACTTCCACGACATTGCCGCATACTTCACACTTATAAACTTCTTGAACCTTAGTCATGACTTCCCTCCCGGATTATATGGTTATTATATGTATGCATGGGATCATTATTTTATTATTCCCTGCCTACTGTTACGCGTCTTTTCTTTAAACTAATACTAACTATTACCCACCTCTGCGTCTGTAGGGGGAACACACATTTTTTAGGGGGATAAATCCCGGGAGACAGGAATATCTCCCGGGTGTGGATATTGAAGAGGGTGTTTACTTGGTAAAGGTATTCGCCTGCGGCACGATACCGCATGATTACGGAAAGATTACGGGGTTTTTTCCTTCCAGTGATCAATGTCGATCAGGCCGATTCGTGCCGCGTAACGAACAAGATCAAGAGGGCGTTTGACTTTCAGCTTGTGCATGATGTTGGTGCGATGG
>JBHEPK010000043.1:0-380 GCA_046260325.1 Desulfonatronovibrio sp. | reverse complement strand
GAATATCTCCCGGGTAGATATAGGTGACCGAAAAATCCAGCAGCCTGCATTGCCTGATGAGCTGCTGAACAACTCGGAGCGCAGCGGTGTCACGTCGCCTTTGTTTTTCTCAAAACGGGAATTCCTGTGCAATCGCCCCCAGAGTTGCCATGATTTCGCAATAATTGTCCCCATGGTGAACGTCATGACAATAACTTCCCGTACTTATCCAATTTGAATTCCTGATAAAGACCCAATAACCCCGAAGACACTCAGCAGCCAAATAATCACCCCGATAATAACCACGAAATTTAATATTTTTTTAATGCTGGACTGCATGGGTATGAAGTTGTTAATCAGCCACAGCACCACACCTACGACAACGAGAATAATAATTAAAT
>JBHEPK010000042.1:676-12457 GCA_046260325.1 Desulfonatronovibrio sp. | reverse complement strand
GAAAAGGGGAGCGCCTGTGAGCGGTCCCCTTTTCTTATGGACCAAAAATGCAATAGAGATTTGTTACAAATTTTTGTTCAAAAACAGACCCACCATTTCTTCAATGGAAGCAGCAAGCTCCAGAATTTCGTCAGCAGGTATTTTTCTGATTACTTTTTCATTCTCCGGGTTCACTACACTTACCTGAACCTGATTGCTTTCTTTATGTATCTGAAATTCAAGTTTTACCTGCATGGAGTTCATGTACTCTTTGATGGAGTTGGTGGCACTGGCAATCTTGTCAATGTCCTTATCCGTCAGGGGAAGATTATCCTTGAGCTCATTTGCCTGAGTTTTAATATCTTCCTTGAGGTCCCTGTGTTTTATTTCAAGAGTTTCATGACCTTTATTGGAAAAGGTATGCTGCATCTTTTCAAATGCTGGTAAAGATTCTGTAATGTTCATATTATCACCGCCTTGAATGGATTTTACCGGGAAAGTCCGGATATAAATCGTAAGAGATGTGACCAGAATGGAAATCAGTTACATCTATTATCGGACAAATGGATACTGAACTTTAGCTTGGAACAGAAAAAAAAAGGGGTGGGAGAAAGCAATTTGTCTGCAGTTTAACAATTAATAATAAATATTTTTATAAAAACCAACAAAGTTAATACGTTACGCTTCAATAGGCTGTAGTACCCCCTTGGCTACTTTGAAACCCGTTATGAAAAAAAGCTTGACAGGATTTTTGTTAAAATTCTAAAGGTTTGCTACTTTTTCTATAAGGCTTGAGAATGGTATTATTACCTTATAATAAGCCTCCTGAAACAGATGGTTGACGGTGTTTGACGCCACAAGCAAATTGGCACCATTGAAAAATCCAGTCGAGTCAGACTGAGTAAATAAGAAGTAATTTTATCAAGCATAAGCCCGGACAATTTGTCCGGGCTTATGCTTTTGTGTGTACTTTCAATGCATTGGGTCAGGATGGATCAAACTGTGAACATGCTGACTTTGTTGCTGAAAAGATCGTGATGAATTTGTATTAATTTTCCTGTGCAAGGCTGTCTGGAGGGATGATGCATGAGTAAAAAATTTGAACAACTAACATATACTGTCTGGTGGAATATACTCCTTATTACCATTGGTTCAGTTGTTTTATCCATAGGTCTTAAGGGAATTGCCATCCATCACAATTTTATCCCGGGTGGAGTTTTTGGACTCAGTCTGCTTTTTTATTATGTAACACCGATTATTTCTGCAGGTGTTCTGTATTTTATCTTAAATATTCCATTGTTTGTTTTGAGCTGGCTATATGTAAGCAAAAGGTTTTTTTATTATAGTTTCTATGCTATGATAATAGCCACTTTAGCCTATGAATTTTTTGTGCTTGACTTTGGCATAGATGACCAGCTTTATGCGGCAATAGCAGCAGGTGCTGTATGTGGAGTGGGGTGTGGAATTGTATTGCGCAGCCTTGGTTCCAATGGCGGTCTTGATGTTATAGCTGTCATGCTTAATCAGAAGTATAATCTGGGAATTGGCAAGTTTTTCTTAATGTTTAATTCCGTCTTGTTTTTGTTCAGCCTTTTTGTTCTGGATATAGACTCGGTGATAGCTTCTCTGATTCTGGTCTTTATCCTGTCCATTGTCATGGAGTATACCATGGCCAGTTTTAATGAGAGGAAGCTTGTTTTGATAATATCAGAAAAGAATCAGGAAATTGCAGATGAAATGATCAGTCATCTGAATATGGGGGCTACATTTATAACTGGCAAGGGAGCCTATACAGGTAATGATAAGAATATAATTATGGCCATCACCAACAACATCATGCTTAAACGTCTGGAACAGACGGTTTTTTCCCTTGATGACCATGCCATTTTTATAGTTGAAAACACATTTAATGTGCTGGGCTCAAGCTTTAATAAGAGAAAAATTTATTAAGCCTGATTTGTTGCTTAAAGCCTGCATCACCGTGCTTGTTTTGTTAGCAGCTTGTTGAAAAAGTCCTTACCCAGCAGTTTGTTTGGCTATGACCATAAACCAAAAAGCTCAGTTCAGGTGATGGTTATGCTTTGAGATAATAGGCGTCATTTACCCCGTCCAAAAGAAGAAATGAATCAATCTGAATTTTGATGACAATGGCATCAGGCTTTGCTGCCAGGGTTTTGAGTTGAGGATGTTTTTTTACAATTAGTTCCTTTAGGTTTTTTTGTTCATTTTCTGGAACAGCAGTATATTCTCCGCTGATGGTCAATGCCTGGATGTTTTCCATGGCCATGCTCCGGGCTCGGGTATCGAGCAGGATACTTACATGAGGATTAGCCATGATGTTTTGGAATTTTTGTGAGTCTTGCCCGGTGATCATATAGATATTTCTGCACTTCTCGTCCGCTGCATATGCCATAAGAGAACAATGGGGGCGGTCCTGAAAGCTTGTTGCCAGGACCGCCAGGTCATTGCTGCGAATAATGCCGATGATTTTTTCATGCATCAGGCTTCTTCCTTTTTAAACTCATGCTTTGAAGCAATTTCTTTAAGCAGGTTCTGATATTCTTCTTTGAGCCTGTACATGTATTCAGGATCTGTTTTTCCTTTCCATGTTTCTACTTCAGAAAACCTTTTGGGAATCTTTACTTCCTCCGGCCTGAATCCTGTTTTGAATTTCAAAGCCCAGCGGTGTGCCTGGATAGATTTGACGGTTTCGTTGAGTTCCTGTTCAGAATACTCCAGCCCTATTGATTTCAAGGCCTTGAGAAAATTTTCCAGGGGATAGGCTTTACGGGCGAACAGACATCCTGCAACAGAGCACATAAGTATCCGGTACATTTCCTGGTCCTGCATGTAGTCTATTGATTTCTGCAGGTCTTTGGATTTTTCTTCCTGGTCAAAGCTGTAAGCGCCTGTATCAAGATGGGAATGTCTGAATCCAAGGGCCTGGCTGACGTAATAGTTTTCTCCAGTGGCATACCCGGCCATTTCCTGGCCAAGGACACATGCAAAATCTTCCCCGCCGTATTTTTCTCCTGAATGTAGAGCGCCTCTTGCAAGGTCTTTATAAAATTCATTTACTCCAGCAGACAGATAAGCCAGGGCTTCAGTATATGCTTGTACGTCCCCGAATTTCAATGCAGCAACAGTTTGATCTGTATTTATCAGTCCTTTTTCCAGGGCTTCGGTGGCCCAGGAGAGAGCAACGCCCGCGCTGATGGCATCAAGGCCTGATTTCTCAACTTCTTCCAGCAGGGTGAGAACCCCTGAAGCAGAAGTTACGCCCAGCATGGATCCAACGCCAAAGATGGGTTCATAATCATAAGACACCTGTCTGTACAGATATTCATGTTCATCCCCAAAGCGTTCCCTTAACAGACCGATATGTATGCATCCCACTGGGCAACCAGCACAGGCTACCTGCCTCAGTAAAAGGTCATCCGCAAATTTTTCTCCAGAGATTCCTTCTATCTCAGGATCATGGGTGGCCTGAAGGTTGCGCCAGGGCAGAGCTTTGAGTTCATTTAAAGGTATAAGGTTTTCAGGGGTGCCCAAGTCGTGATATTTACGTACAGCTCCGCTTTTTGTAACGGTGTTGTAAATTTCTTTATAGACTTTATTATATTCCTTGACCTTGTCCGAAGGTAATTCATGAGTGGAGTCTCCGGAAATAATAATTGCCTTGAGGTTTTTGGCTCCCATGGCAGCCCCGCCTCCAAGTCTTCCAAAGTGACGGTAGGTGTCCACGTTAACACAGGCGTAGCGAACCAGATTTTCCCCTGCTGGTCCTATGCGCAGAATACTCCTGTGGCCAGGGTTTTCTGGTTTAAGAGTTCTTAGTATTTTCCCAGTCTTGAATATGTCCATTCCTTTCAGATAATGGACGTCCTGAATATTTATCTGCTTGGAACCAAATCCCAGGCAGGTCAGTCTTGCTGCCTTTCCGGTAATGACCAAAGCATCATATCCTGCGAATTTTAGGGCCAGAGCTGACCTTCCTCCTCCGTGAGACTCTGCGTATTGACCGTTGTACGGAGACATGAAACTCATAATGGTTTTGCTCATGAGAGGGAACATCCCGGTCAAAGGGCCAATGGCAAAGATTACAGGCTGGTCAGGATGAAAAGGATCTTTATCAAAACGGGCATAATGTTCAAACAGTCCTGCAGCCAGACCACTGCCGCCAAGCCACTTTTTTCTTTCATCAAAAAATTCAATCTTTGATTTTTTATTACTGAGATCGACTACAAGGATTCGAAACTTATTATTCATCATTTTCTTCCTCCGAAGTTGCGGTCATTTCAATACAGTTGTGGGGGCAATAAGGAACACACATGCCGCAATGGATACAGAAAACAGGGATATTTTTTTCAGGATCAAAATAAATGGCATCAACAGGACAGGCTTTGGCGCATTCTCCGCAATGAATACAAAGACTTTCTTTGAGTATGATTCCACCGCCTTTTCTGGGTTTAAGTGCTTCAGTGGGGCAGACTGTTGCGCAAGGTGGGGGATCGCAGGCCAGACATACAGTTGCCTCGTATCCGGTACTGATGCCGCCTGAAGAATGAATCCTTATTCCTGATCTTTTCCAGGACAGGGATTTATGAACATTTCTGGCACAGGCAAGGGAGCATGAGTAGCAGCCTATGCACCGTTTCATGTTGTTGGCTGTTAGCTTTTTCACAATTATTGGTCCTCCGGTATTAGTGCGGAATTTAATGTTTTACCTTGACAGGAACTTGAATTACCATAGAACAAGCAACGGTCAAATCAACTTTAATCTAAATCAAAACGTCTAAGGGGTCAGCTATGAACTTTAGCAGAAGAGTTTCCAGTGTTCAACCTTCGGCAACCCTGGCGATAAACGCCAAAGCACAGGAATTGAGAGCAGCAGGGGAGAATGTAGTCAGCCTCGCTGTGGGAGAGCCTGATTTTCCAACACCCTCTCATATTATCCAGGCGGCTAAAAACGCATTGGATGAGGGTTTTACAAGATATACTGCTGTTCCGGGAATACCTGAACTGAGACAGGCAGTGGCCGGGTACTTTTCCAGCTCTTACTCCATTGAGTGCAGGTTTGATGAAGTAATGGTATCCAATGGCGGTAAGCAATGCCTTTTTAATCTTATTCAGGCTCTTGTTGATCCAGGAGATGAAGTTCTGATTCCCGGTCCTTACTGGGTCAGCTACCCGGCTTTGGTCCAGTTGGCTGAAGGTGTCCCGGTTATTGTCCCCACAGAACCTGAAGATAATTTTCTGGTAAATATCTCCAGCTTAGAAAAGCATGTCACAGACAAGACCAGGCTTCTTATTCTTAATACCCCATCCAACCCTACAGGCTGCCACTATGATCAGAAAGTTCTGACAGAGATTGCCACTTGGGCTGCTTCCAAAAATATTTTTGTCATCTCTGATGAGATATATGATCAATTGGTTTATTCACCCGCTAAACCGGCTTCATTATGCGGATTTTGGATGGAAAACAAGGATAAAGTTGCAGTAGTTAATGGTCTTTCCAAGACATTTGCCATGACTGGCTGGAGGGTGGGATACACTCTGACCCATATGGACATTATAAAAGCCATGACCAGGATTCAGGGACAATCCACTTCAAACATCTGTTCCATAGCCCAGAAAGGTGCCCTGGCAGCCCTGACCGGGTCTTTTGAGTTTGTGGACGATATGAAAAAGGCCTTTGCCCCGAGAAGAGACCTGGCCCTTGAAATAATTAATTCCTGGAAAGGAGGGTACTGTCCCAAGCCGGATGGCGCATTCTATGTTTTTCCACGGGTGGATACATTTTATAAAGATGGCATGGACACTTCATCTAAACTTTGTGAAATGGTCCTGGAGCAGGAAAAGATTGCCCTTGTTCCCGGAGCAGCCTTTGGCGATGATCGCTGTATCCGTATTTCCTATGCTGTAAGTGAAAAGATTTTGACTGAATCCTTAGAAAAAATTGGAAAATTACTTAAGAAATAGTGGTTTTGCCATATGATTAACACATAAACATTTAATTTCTTAGAGGGAATTAGAATTTGTTCAGGCATTTTTTAAGGCCAGATTCGGCCAGACCTTTTCAGCTCGTAAAGTTTCTTTCCTGGAGCTCATTAATTCTCATTCTGGCTTCCAATCTGGCCTTATCGGTTTTTATAGCCAATTATGCCCGGGAAACCATTATCAGCAAGAATCATGAGTTTGCCCACCTTTTGGCTGAAAACCTAAATCATCAAATATATCAAAGGTTTACTTTGCCAACGGTTCTTGGCTTCGGTCGTATAGAATTAAAGCAGCCAGCTCAATATGAACGTTTGGAACAGGTCGTACGTTCTACAACCCATAGTTTTCATGTCCTGGAAGTCAGTATCTATGATAATGACGGGGAAGTGTCCTATTCAACACAAAAGAGTCTGGTGGGAGAGGCAGATCTGGCAGATTCAACTGTAAAGAACACCATGGAAAATGGCAGATACAGTTTCAAGCTGCAAAAGAAAGTTTCGAGTTTGAGAGCTTTGTTTAAATTTTCTCTGGAACCGAACTCAATTGTCCTGAGGACAGTTTATCCATTGCGAGCCGAAAGGACCTTAGGTTTAAAAGAGGAATCCATAATGGGGATTCTTGAATTTACCCAGGATATTACGGCTGATTACAAGACAGTTATACATTTCCAATGGTTGATCATCCTGGGTTCTTTCATGTCATCTCTGATACTTTTCTTTCTTCTGTATATGATAATTCTTCGCACAGACAAGGTTCTTGTCCAGAGAATTTCTGAAAAAGAACGTCTGGAAAAAGAGCTGAGCCAGAATGAAAAACTGGCCAGTATGGGACGCATGGTTGCAAGCATTGCCCATGAAATCAGAAATCCACTGGGAATAATTCGAAGCAGCAGTGAAATTCTTTCAGGCAAAGCTAAGAAAGAAGGGGCTCCCAATGCAAGACTTTTAGAAGCAATTTTTGATGAATCCAAAAGACTCAGCCAGATTGTTAACGATTTTCTGGACTATGCCAGGCCCAAGCAGCCGAAAATGGATGAGGTTGACCTGGTAAGGGTCTGGAATGAAGTGCTTTCATTTTTGGGTTGTGAGGTGGAAAAACAAAATATTTCTTTAAAAAAGGATTTTCCGCAGGGATTGACGGTAAGGGGTGATAAGGATCTCCTTTACAGGGCTTTTTACAACATTTTTATCAATGCCCTCCAGGCCGTGCCTGAAAACGGGGAAGTTCAAGTGCAGCTTAAAGCTGAACAAAATCCTGTTGTAGTTGTTTCTGACAATGGTCCTGGTTTTGAGAGTTCCATGTCAGATAAGTATATTGAGCCGTTTTACACTACAAAAGACTCAGGTACTGGTTTAGGACTGGCCATTGCCGGCAGCATTTTCAAAAATCATGGAGCTTCATTGTTTTTAAGCAGCAATGATCAGGGTGGCGGAGTGGTCAGGATTGAATTTCCAGAGAACAATGGGTGAATATTTATTAACTTTCGACCAGGTAATTTGCAGTAAAATATGAGCAGTCAGATTTTAGTTATAGATGATGAAAAAAACTATCTTCTTATTCTTGAAACGATTCTTGAAGAAGAAGGATATAACGTAACAGGCCTGAACGATTCTGAGATGGCCCTCAACTATCTCGATGAGTCAGAAGTTGATGTGGTTATTACGGACATGAAGATGCCAAGGGTAACCGGCCAGGAAATCCTGGAACATGTGCGTAAAAATTATCCTCATATTCCTGTGATGATAATGACTGCCTATGGCAGCATTGACGGTGCAGTGGAAGCCATGAAATGCGGGGCTTTTGATTATATTTCCAAGCCCTTTTCCAATGATGAGCTTTTGCTGTCAGTGAAAAAGGCGGTTATGCTTTCCAGATCTGAACAGGAAATCAGGCTTCTGCGACAGACCCTGGCTGAGCAGCATGGCCCGCATAAACTTGTGGGCAGAAGCAAACCCATGCGTGAGGTTCTTAAGCTGGTTTCCAAAGTAGCTCAGAGTAAATCAACAGTCCTGGTAACTGGTGAGTCCGGTACAGGCAAGGAGCTGATAGCCAAGGGTATTCATTACAGTTCCCCGCGCAAAGATGGTCCGTTTATATCTGTAAACTGCATGTCTCTTAGTCCCGGGGTTCTTGAAAGTGAGATCTTCGGGCATGAAAAAGGTTCATTTACAGGCGCTACAGCCATGAAAAAGGGCCGGTTTGAACTTGCCCACAATGGAACCCTGTTTCTGGATGAAATCGGTGAGCTTTCATTAGACCTGCAGGTTAAGCTGCTCAGGGTTCTGCAGGAAAAGTCTTTTGAAAGGGTGGGAGGAAGCAAAACCCTCAGTGTCGATATAAGGTTAGTGGCAGCCACGAATAAAAATCTTCAGAAGGCTGTTGATAAAGGTGAATTCAGGGAAGATCTTTATTATCGATTGAATGTGGTTAATATCAACATTCCACCACTTCGCGAACGACGGGAGGATATACCCGTACTCGTGGCGCATTTTATGGAAAAGCTGACTGGCGAAAATGTTTCCCACAATAAGAAATTTGCCCCTGAAGCCCTGGAGTATTTGAATGCATATGAATGGCCAGGCAATGTGAGACAGTTGGAAAATGTTGTGGAAAGGTGCATGGTTTTATCTTCCAAAGATATGATCGGTGTTGAAGACTTGCCAAGTGAAATAAAAGATGAAGAGGCTCAGTTTAAAAGTGCTGTGGATCTTTTGCCTACAAAGCTTGAACTGGGAAGCACTCTGGAAAAGATAGAAGCAGCCCTGATCAGAAGGGCCCTTGTGAAAACAAATTTTGTTCAGGTTAAAGCTGCTGAACTATTAAGTATTTCTAAAAGTCTTTTGCAGTATAAGCTTAAGAAATATAATATTCAGGGCAGGTAGCAGTTTCAGCTTAACAGTCTGTTGGTAAGGACTTTTTCAACACTCTGCTAAATAAGATTCTGAGCTGAATTTTGAGAATAGATAAAGGTGAATATTCAGGGTGTCAGTAAGTAAGTATCTAAATGAAATATCAGGTAATGATTCCTTTGATATTAAGATAGTCTGTCATAAAACAATTGCGCCGCGTAAAGCTGGATACGCGAATATATCTGCTATTCCTGAAAAATTAGCTGCAGTCCTCAAAGAAAACGGTCTTGATCTTTTCTATGCCCACCAGGCAGAAGCCATTGATCTTATCAGATCAGGGAAAAGTGTAGTTGTATCCACACCAACAGCGAGTGGAAAATCTCTTATTTACAACCTGCCGGTCATGGAATCCATCTTTAATGATCCGGATTCAAGGGCCTTATATTTATTTCCCCTCAAAGCCCTGACCCAGGATCAGCATCTAAGCATTAAAGAAATCACAAAAAAATTAGACAAAGATTCAGGAATTACATCTGCTATTTATGATGGGGATACTGATCATTCCCTTCGCAAGGTGATCAGGAATGATCCTCCCCATATCCTTATGACCAATCCGGATATGCTGCACCTTTCTTTTCTGCCGTATCACCGTGGATGGAAGCGTTTCTTTGCCAATCTCAAATATATTGTGGTGGATGAAGTTCATACATACAGGGGAGTTATGGGCTCGAATATGGCATGGGTGTTCAGACGTCTCATGCGGATATGTTCATATTATGGTCAGGAACCGATTTTTATTTTCAGCTCCGCCACCATCAGAAACCCTGATCAGCTTACTGCCAGTCTGACCGGAATTGAAATTAAAAGCATCACACAAAGCAGCGCCCCTCAGGGAAAGAAACACTTTCTCATGGTTGACCCTTTGATGCAGGGAGCAGCCATGGCATCAATCAAATTCCTCCATTCAGCCCTGCAAAAAGGCCTGCGAACAATAATTTACACCCAGTCCAGGAAGATGACGGAATTAATAGCCATGTGGTGTGCTGAAAAGGCTGGACCCTACAAAAACCGCATCAGTTCATATCGTGCAGGCTTTCTACCTGAACAGCGCAGAGAAATTGAATCCCGGCTGTCTTCAGGAGAATTACTGGCGGTGGTATCCACAAGTGCTCTGGAGCTTGGCATTGATATCGGTCACTTGGATGTCTGTCTGCTGGTGGGGTATCCCGGTTCCATGATGGCTACCTGGCAGAGGGCAGGGCGTGTGGGCAGAAGCGGCCGGGACAGTGCAGTAATTCTCATTGGCCATGAAGATGCAATGGATCAGTATTTTTTGCGTCACCCTGAAGAATTTTTTTCCTTGGAACCGGAAAGCGCGGTAATCAATCCTTATAACTTTAATATAATGTCCAAGCATCTGATTTGTGCGGCTTCAGATCTGCCCTTGAGGACTGAGGAAAAGTTTCTGGATGCCCAGGTCAGAAAATGCATTGAATCTCTGGAAAAAGATGAGAAGTTAGTTTCAGCTGGGAAAGGATCATACTATTATACCCTGGAAAAGTATCCGCATAAGGATGTGGACTTAAGAGGTTCGGGAACCAGTTATAACATTTTTGATCAGCTCACTGGTGAGTATCTTGGTGAGATAGATCAGGCAAGAGTCTTTCATGAGACTCATCCCGGAGCAGTTTATCTGCATATGGGCAGGACATATCAGGTGCAGGAGCTGCATGTAGAAACCCGTTCGGTTTATGTCACTGAAAAAAAACTCAGCTATTATACAAAGGTTTGTACTCATAAGGTTACTGAAATTATTGAAACCTACTCTTCTTCTAAAACTAAGGCCGGGGAGATCTTTTCAGGCCGTCTCAAAGTTACTGAGCAGGTTGTTGCCTATGAAAAGAGGTTAGTCAGGGGACAGAAAAAGATAGGCACAGTTCCCCTGGATCTTCCGCCTATTGTCTTTGAAACAGAAGGATTCTGGCTGACCATTGATAAGTCTCTCCAGGACAGTATTGAAAAGAAAATGATGCATTTTATGGGAGGAATTCATGCCTTGGAGCATTGCCTTATCGGTGTAATGCCTATGATTATTCTCACAGACCGCAATGATCTCGGCGGAATTTCAACCCCGGTACATGCTCAATTGCAGAAAGGAGCTGTTTTTGTTTATGATGGTATTCCAGGAGGGGTTGGACTGAGCATACAGGCATTTAATCTTGTGGACAAACTTCTGGCCAAAGCAATGTCTGTACTTTCTTCCTGCGGCTGTGAAAACGGATGCCCTGCCTGTGTACATTCTCCCAAGTGCGGCTCAGGCAACAGGCCTTTGGACAAAGAGGCAGCCATGTTTATGCTTTTGGCGATAAGTGGGAAAGAACTTTCACCTGTTAAGAATGTCAGATCCGAATCGTCTAACTCTAATGAAATTAGAAGTCAGAAGAAAGTTTCAGAAAATAACTTTAATGACAAAAATTTTGCTGTTTTAGACATAGAAACACGGCTTTCAGCCCAGGAAGTTGGGGGATGGGGCAACTCCAGCATGATGGGAGTTAGTTGTTCAGTAGTTTATGATTCTACATCAGATAACTTTGAAACTTTTTACCAGGATGATACAGATGCATTGGGAGAATTTCTGGCGAGGTTTTCGGTTGTAGTAGGTTTTAACCTCATCCGTTTTGACTACAGGGTACTTGCAGGGCAATCCCGGTTCAATTTTCATGGACTGTCTACACTTGATATTCTGAATGATATTGAAAGACGATTAGGTCATCGCTTATCTCTGAACCATCTTGCTGTACACACTCTTGGTGCCAGGAAATCTGCTGATGGACTTCTGGCTTTGAAATGGTGGAAGCAGGGAATGATAGATAAGATAGTTGAATACTGCAGGCAGGATGTTGCCATTACCAGGGATTTGTATCTTTATGGTCTCAAGAATGGATTTCTTGTT
>JBHEPK010000042.1:0-666 GCA_046260325.1 Desulfonatronovibrio sp. | reverse complement strand
AACGGGCTCAGGGCTGGTCAAACAAGCAGCAATTGAAATATTTTCAACAGCCACTTAAAGGATTATAACAGGGGGCGAGTATGTCCAGGAATATCATAATTATATCTGCCACAGTTTTTGGAGTGCTGCTGGCAACAGGGTTGGGTATATATTATTTTTCCGGCAAGTCAGAGCCGGAAGTGCAACCCGAGGTTGCTGAAGAAAAAAGAACCATAGATTTCACAACCCGGTTTGATGATATTGTGGTTTCAGATATTCAACTTCAGGACAATCAATTAGAAGAGGCCGAGGTTGTTGAAGTTGATGAAGAAAGATCAGATGAGGAAGCCTCTGAGGATGCATTCAGCGATGGGTTTATTAATCAACTATCTGATTTAATATTTGACAACTACTTACCCTCGGCAGGTTCAGAGAACTTGTGCAGGATGATTACCTTTAAACAGGTTAATATGTATTTTGCTACTGATCTTTCACAATTAAGTGTTGATCAGGAAGATGATATTCTCAAGGCGAGACAGGAGGTTTTTGAGTTTTTTCTTGACCCTGTAATAATCAGCAGGTCAGCGGATTATTTTGGGACGAGATTACTGGATCGTCTAAACTATCTTGCAGAAAACAAAACCAAAAACATCCCTGCAGCCCAGGGTTATGAAGAAAGGCTTCTTA
>JBHEPK010000041.1:4418-12486 GCA_046260325.1 Desulfonatronovibrio sp. | reverse complement strand
GTTTATAATGAAGAGCAATATTTCCCCCAAATCCATAGCTATCACCATCTAGTTTCCCATCAACATCAAAAGTTCTATTGTTTGGAACCCAGGTATTTACTGCCTTTTCTTGAAGAAAATTAAACCACATAACTTCAGCCCCTATGGCTAAAGAAAATTCTTCAGTAAATTTGTAAGCAATATTCGGATTCAGAGAGAATGAACGAACACTGGTAAACTGATTATTATATCTGCCTGGCCAGTTATCATCAAACTCAGTACCCAGTCCAAATCTGGTATAAAGGCCCATTCCCAACCAGGCCTTATCCGTCATCTGGTGAGTCAAAAAGGCATGGGGAGGAATCCAGTAGTTAGTCTTAATTTTGGTTGAATCCCCAGGAGTTTCGATTTTGCCGCTGGGAGCTACCACTGAAAACCCTCCCAGGAGTTGAGTTCCTTCTAATTGAGTAATTCCCGCAGGATTATAAGCAACAGCCGATGGATCATCAGCCCGGCCGATCATGGTTCCACCCATGGCTGTCCCTCTGGCTCCCCATTCATAAAGGGCAAAACCGGCTGCATTTACATTTTCCACATAAATAAAAAAAACCAGAAGAACCGCAAGCGCAATACCTTTGAAATTCATGCCTCCTCCCTGCTGCTTAAATGATTTTTGAATTCGAACTAAATAAATTTGGAAAAAAACTTTAATGTCACAAAAAATTTTTCAGCACATAATATTTTTTTAATAACATGGCAATTAATTTTTATTTTTTTAATAACAACCTTAATCAATTATCATGCGGCTACAATGTAATTAACCCCTTCGACAAATCCATTTTCATTCAAGTAAAGCCGAATCTCTCCACGGACATTTCTTTTTCCAACATAAACGACAATAAAAGAACCATCTTTATCAGGAAGAGCTCGGTAAAGCCTTACCTCCCTGCCTTTAATTATATTTCCCACTAATTTTTTTTTGACATCAATATATCCTTTTATCACACATTGATGTTTTTCTAAGTAGTCAGCCCTGTGCCTGGCTTTTCTTCCTGCTCCCCATATCCATACATCAGGATGATGAGGATTATTTTGCCTTAGCCACAAAGCTAAGTACCTGGCCTTGAGTCTAAAAAAAGCATCAAAAGAATAATCAGGATGGTTCCTGGAAAGCCTGTTATCATGGTCGTGCCAGTCCAGCACTGTTTCTGGAATCTTGGCCATTTTAACCCCGTGTCCAAGCCATCTGAGCCAAAGCTCATAATCTTCAGGAAAAGGACCTGAAGCATAGGGACCAAATCTGGAAATGAGAGATTTTCTGAACATTACTGAAGGGTGAGCCAGAGGAGACTCAATGAATCTGTTCAGGCTGATTTCATTGTGGGAAATAATTGAATTGATCCACTCAACATAAAGGTAGTAACCGAAATTTTTCTGTTTATCGCCCTGATAGTTTACCTGACCCGAAACAAGTCCTGTTTCGGGATGATCCTTAAGAAAACAAACCTGCTTTTCAAGTCGGTTATATCTCGAAGCATCGTCCCCGTCCATCCTGGATATAAACTGCCCCCGGCACTGCCTGAGACCGAAATTAAGAGCACTGACCAGTCCTTCATGGGAACGCGGAAAAACCTTTATTCGGGGATCTGATATAGCAAGATTTGTCAATACCGAAACAGTATCATCACTTGAACCATCATCTACAGCTACAAGTTCAAAGTCAGAATACGACTGATGCAGAATACTCTTGACAGCGGCAGAAACAGTCTGTCCGGCATTATATACTGGAAGCAGCACTGAAACCGTGGGATCATCACCCATAACAGACAATGCTATTCCCAGCGCCGGCCGTGTCTTTTAAGATCAATATATTCGACCCTGCCTTTATCACTAACAAATGAAAGCAAAACCCAGCTTATAATAGATATTATCAAAGCTCCGCCAAGGGCTGACCAGAATCCTCTGATTTCAAGACCTGAAACTACGCCCGAAACCATTAGCAGCAAGACAGCATTAATAACAAAGGTAAAAAGGCCCAGAGTCATGATGTTAATAGGCAGGGTAAGAAGAACCAGCAAAGGTCTGAACAAGGCGTTTAAAATTCCCAGAAATGCGGCAGCAACAAAGGCTGAAAAAAAACCAGCCACATGGATCCCGTCAATCAGGTAAGCACAGATAAAAATTGATGCTGTCAAAATCAGCCATCTAATCAAAAGTCCATTCATATCAATTTCTCAAAATATTAAAAGTTGTTTTTTAAAATAGCATCTATACAGAAGCGCCCATAAACATCAAAATTCAGCAAATGATAACTTGAAAAAATTATGGGCGCTCTACAATACGATTTCAGATAGCTATTAACCTCAGTCTCTTTTATTCCTGGTACCTTTTAGAATATTCGGGTGATGAGCCTCAAAGTCCATCTCCTGCAGATGGCAAACCGCACAATTATTATTGGCACCTATGGCATAAGGCTCACCCTGGTATTGAAGGGGCTGGATATTATCCCTGTCTTTACCAAACTTGTTCACTGCCGGATATTCAGCATGGGTGGAACCATGACAGGACTGACACATAAGCCCCATATAATCGGCACGCAATCGGTACAACTCGCCCACTTGATCATTCCAGACATTAAAACCTGAAACATCATGGCTTTCCGGCTTTTCAAAATCCTGATGGCAGGTAAGACAATCAGGTTCCTGATGCCAAGGGGTGCGGGGATTAATGTCATCAATTGAGGCCACAAGCCTTGGTTCAATGTGTTTCATTAATTTTCCGGCACGCTCAGTCTTACCAAGTTCATATTCTCCTTTAAGCAGCGTTAGGGCATGATCCTCAAGAGTACCGTGACAACTCGTGCAGTCAAGACTTACGGTTGTGGCATGAACTCCTCTTTTACAGTCAGTCAGACCGTCAGGATCGCTGGGATGACAGGCATTGCAGGCTTCAGCCCCTTCCCTGTCTGTCAGATAATTAGCATGAAATCCGTGCAAGGCCGCTGGAAGGTTAAGCAGTTCCGGATCACCCGTAGCGTTTAAAAGCGGATCCGGATGGCAGCTCTGACACAGAACAGGATTACCGGCATTGGCCCTTTCCAGCAGATCAGTCTTGTTTCTCTTGTCATGAAGTCTCAGTACATCAGAGGCTGTTACTGCTGATATACCCATTTCGCCCTGAACTCTCCATTCACCTCCATGACAGGTCTTGCAGCCCATCTCAGCAGACACAGGGGCCACAACCGTGGTTTCTGCCAGCAGTTCACCTGTATTTTTATCCCTGGCTTCAATATAAAAGAAGGGATAAGGGTTTATGCTTCCATCATCTGAATACGGTACTACAGGAATACCTCCAGCCACATAAGTCATAAGATCTTCATTGAGTTTGAATTCGCCCTGTATTCCTTTGTCTTTGCTGCTGATATTATCTGGCAGCTGGCGACCAATAAGCGACTCGGAGTTATCCCAGAATGAAACGTGGTCTACGGGATTTTCAAATCCGTCTTCTACACGGTAAGTGAGGATTACATCATCAAGAACTATCTCCGGGAAAAAATCCCTGCGCACAAGTTGAGCGTAAAGAGTGTTTCCAGGGGGCAGAAGAGACCAGTAATCATCACAATCTGATATACATTTAAGCCCCAGAGTATTCCAGGCCATCAGGACATATTCGTCCTCTTCAGGATCAAACGGAGGTATATCAAAATCCAGAGGTTCAACTTCAACAGGGCCGGCCTCTTTCACGTCCTTCCCGTGCAGATCCTCCACCAGATAATGGGCCAGGGCCATACGCTCTTCCCTGGTTCCCATAAATCTGGGCATATAGTCATAAATTTTGCCCATTCCGTTAAGCACGGCATCCATTCCATACAGCCCGAATTTCGCTGTAATGGGCCTGATATCATTCAAAGGACCGTCAACACTGTGACAACTTATGCATTGCAGGTTAAATATCTCTTTTCCAGCCATAACCATGTTTTCTTCTGACAGATCACGGTTTTCAACCCATTTGGCCGTTTGAAGCAGACCCTTATCATTTATTTCCTGCTCCATTTCCACGGGAATGGAATTAGAATACATAACCTCATAAATAACATAAGGTCTTCGTCCAGCCTCACGCATCCATTCGAAACTGCCCATATACAGAAGCCCGATAAAAAGAAGTATAAAAGCTACAGGTTTTTTGATGCTTCCAGGCATGCGGATGGAGTAAATAAGGCCTGCCAGGACTATTATAACAGAAAGCCAGATAAAGGCCTGGAAAAAAGGAACGATCTCAGGTGAACGCCCCAGAATCATGGCTTTGGCGCCTTGGGGCACAGCTGAAAGATACCAGATGCCTGATATAATCAGAAAGACAAAGGGTAAAAGCAGCCACTTGGCACAATATCTGATCATCTTTTCTCTAAAGTCCTGGTCCTTTATCCACGAAGAAGTAACAAAGCCGTAAAGCCCCGCTAACATAAGCGCAATAAACGTCCTGAAGAACAAGGCCGGCCAGAAAGTAGGATTAAAGAATCCATGCCAGACATTATTCGTCTCAAGCCATGCACCGGGAGAGAGCATAAAAGCAATAATGCCGTTGATCATGAAAAGAGACATCCAGGCAAAAACAAAATACATCCACCCGACCATGACATGCTTGTCTCTCTGCATCTTGCCGAAGGTATAAAAGTAAACAAAGATTGCAATGATCTCCGCCATAAAAAAGACCCACTCAATGGCCCAGAAATAGACGAAAGTATGAATAAGTCTGGCAGTTGCTGCAGGACTAACCAATGAGATGACAAACCAGATACCCACGCCGCTGACTGCTCCAAAAACCAGGGTCAGAAGCATGAAAAATTTGGCATGTTTCTTTGTGTACTCAAGGATCTGGGGTGAATTTTCCCGGTAAGCCTTTTTTTCGGTCAGTACCAGAAAAAGACCGCCTCCAATAGCAAAATGTGCTACAAATACATGTAGTATCGCAATTATTGCGATCCAGAATCCACCACCTAAGGTATATAATTCCCATACTGGATAATTCATTTAAGCCTCCTTTCCGGCTTCAAAGGCCAGCTTGAGCATGTAAAAAACAGCCCCTAAACCTACAACAAGAACCGCGATGAAGATAAACAGTGGAGCATATTCCGGGACAACGGTGCGCTCAGAAGGATGGTAATAACCTGAAAGGTAGGCTGTGCGCACCAGATCTCGCATCAAAACCATAAAAACAACGGTCAAAACTAAACCTGCCGCTGTTGGCCAGACCATTTTTTTGAAACTCAAAACAAGAACCAGGACAACACCAGCAAGCCCCAGAAGAAATACAGATGTATGCAGGGCTGAATTTCCCATAAAGAGAAGCATTATATCTCCTGGCAGACTCATTAAAAACCAGAGTCCTATTCCAATCTGAACTATTGTTGCGTAAGAAAACCAGGTCATACCTTCATTGATATATTCCCTTGCCCGGGGATCCTGTTTGAATTTCCAGGTAATGGCCATAAAAAGTCCGCCCACTGCAATTGATGCTACTACAAAATGTAAATATCTTGGTATAAGAGTAGGATCGCTCAAATTGAGCATGGTTCCTGATCTGTTTTCAAAATATCCCGTCCATTTTTCAGGATTTAACATTAGAGTCATATTGTTGGAAAAAACAAAGGCTATAACCAGGGCCAGGACAACCATGGATATCAGGAAGTATATTCTCAGGTTGGGCCATTGATCATACTTGAAGTCGTAGATATACGCACTATAATACATTATTATGAGGATACCCACCAAGCTGAGCCAGTATACACCCATCATTACAGAACTTGTATAAACAAACTGGCCATAAAGCACCTGAAGAAACAAAAGCGGAGCAACACCGAAATTAATTGTAAAAGCTATCTTATATGGAAGCTTCAGGGAAATATCTTTGCAAACCTGACAGGGGGTGTTTCCACTTTTAAAATGTTTCACTAAGGCTATTATCCCTGACCCAAGCATTATATTCATTAAAAGGAGATGCAGAATAAAGGTTAGAATTAGAAAAAAATAAAACCATCCCCATTGTGTGGGTATCGCCTCTGCCGCAGGAATCAGTCCTGAAGGATCCATAAAAAGCCCCCCCGTTTAAAATTTTAGCATGAAACTTAAATATTTGAAATTCAGCGAACTGCCAAATATCCGGCTCATTAATAAACCATTAATCCATTAACTGTAAGCAGAGAACGACCTCATTTCTCAAACTCAAAGATATGGGATTATATTTGACAGCCTTGTTGAAAAAGCCGTTGCCCACAATCAAAAATAACCGTAACCTATACTTTCTTTACAAACAGGTCATGTGATCTTAAATATGTAAAAACATCCAATGAAATATATCTTCAATTTCAATAACGGGTTCATTAAAAATTATATGTATTTGAGTCATTATGCAATTAAAATAATCAATACCTTTGAGAAAAAACATCATGTCCAATGAGAAACGCAAAAGATTGAGAGTTGAAGTCAAATTTCCGGTAGTTGTCCATCAAGGCAAAACCAGAGTAATATCCATGTCCAGAGACATAAGCCTCAAAGGACTCCTATCTGATTTTCGACCGGAACTAAAACCAGGGGAGCCCTGCAGTATAAGTCTTAAATTGAGTTCCGGAATTACCATAGATATTGATTGTCTCGTAGCTGTAAACTCTCCAAGAGGTACTGCTTTTGATTTTATAAAAATGGACGAACAAAGCTTTTATCACCTGCACAACGTGATCAAGCTGCATGCCAAAAGTCCGGACAGAGTTGACGGAGAACTCCTTAATCCGGCCTTTGACGAAGGTCTCCTCCAAAAATATCTTAACGGTCAAACAAGCTGATTATTGAAAATCCCTTATTCAGGATATTGTTCAAAAACACTAATTTTGAACAGCTTGAAGATTTCAGTAATCATTGAACAGAATGCGAACGTAAACTTTTTGCAGTCATGCGGCAACTAAGAAATTTTAAACATCTGCCAGGCAGCCAAACTCCACAGGAAGCTATATCAATGTCAGCAAAATCAATGATTCTATCTTTTATTTTATCAACCCTTTTTACATTCACAGGACCCTTTAATATGGCCCAAGCCCAAGAATACTACACTCTACCCAACGGATTACAGGTGGTAATCGATCAGGACTCACGATTCCCCCTGGTTTCCATGCGTCTGTACATCAGAGCAGGCTCTGCCGGCGAAAAACCTGGAGAGGAAGGCATCAGCCACTTTCTGGAACATATGTTCTTCAAGGGAACTGAAAAAAGAGGTCCCGGCCAGGTAGCAAGAGATATTGAGGAAGTAGGAGGTTACGTAAATGCGGGCACAAGTTTTGACTATACTGTATATACCATTGAACTTCCTGCCCACCAATGGAAGCTTGGACTTGAAGTACTTGAGGATATGATCTTTGGCTCAACTTTTGACCCCAAGGAGCTCAACCAGGAAAAAAGCGTTGTCCTCGCTGAAATCCAGAGATCTTTCGATAACCCCGGGAACAGGGTATTCAGGTCCATGCAGTCCATGATCTTTGAAGACACACCTTACGAACATCCAATACTTGGTTTTGAAGAGACGGTTCAAAGCTTTGAACAAGAGAACCTGAAAAATTATATCAAGCGACTTTACCAGCCCAAATCCATGGTTTTGTCAGTCAGCGGTGACCTGGATCAAAAAGAATTTCTCCAGGAATCCGCCAGGCTTTTTGGAAGTCTTGAAAATAATGATGTCAGTTCCCTGCCCAACCCCTTAGATCTCAGCCTCAAACAAAAAGACTCTAATCAAAGGGTAAAAGTTGAGGAAGGTCCATGGAGAAAAGCCTATATGGCCATGGCTGTGCCAGCTCCTGAAATAAATTCCCCCCTGACTCCGGCTTTTGATATCCTGGCTTATCTTCTCGGAGGAGACAGGACCTCTCAGCTGTATAATAAATTCAAATATGAACTTGATATGGTGGACCAGATATCAGCCCAGACACTTATTCTTTCCGGAGTTATTGTGGGAGCGATTTTATCCGCAGGCATCAGTTTTCTAAAATATCTTGCCGACGAACAGGTTGCCATCATCATCTTCTGGTTGATGGGCAGTTTCGCCT
>JBHEPK010000041.1:0-4408 GCA_046260325.1 Desulfonatronovibrio sp. | reverse complement strand
GTACTGGAATGCTTTATTTTTACGTACAGCTTGATCCTGATGAAGTTGAAGCCTTCTGGGATTTATTTCTAAAAGAAATTCATAATCTGAATGCTGAGGATTTTTCTTCAGAGCAGATCAACAGAGCTGTTACAAATATTGAGGAAAGTTTTTTAAGATCCAGAGAAACCCTTGGCGGTAAAGCTTCCAGACTGGGTTTTTATCAGCTTTTTGAAAAGGACCCCCGAGCAGAAGAAAAGTATCTGCACAGTCTGCGCCGGGTCAGCAGGCAGGACCTTCAGGACATAATTGAAAACTACCTTATTCCGGCAAATATGGCTGTCACATCCATGATTCCAGCAGGGGCAGAGCCATGCAGGGATATGATTGTCAATGCCCTGAAAAAATATCCTTCACCTAAGCAGAGTGATGACAAACAGAAACAACTGGCAGATGCCGGCACAGAAGTTATCGACCTTGGCCACGGCAGAACTCTGGTTCTCATACCTGATGATCATCTTCCCCACACATCTATTAATATTGCGTGGCCAGGTGGAAATTCCCTTGTCTCCGCAGATGAACAGGGACTCGCTGAACTCTCAGCCAAAACCCTGATTAGAGAGACAGAACACAGAAGTTTTGAACACATTCAGGAATTTCTCAGGGACAGGGCTTCTTCAATAAATGCCTCTGCCGGACGTGAAAGTTTCAGTCTGACTTCACGTTTTCCAGTCAAATACAGCCATGATATCATGGAGCTTGCTGCTGAAATAATAAATACACCGAGGTTTGCCAGCAACGAACTGCGGCGGGCTGTCTCTGAGCAGATCTCTGAAATAAAACAGCAGGAAGACCGCCCCTTGGGCTACGCCTTCAGGCACCTTTTTCCCTTCCTGTTCTCTTCAGGCAGTTATGGCTACCTCCAACTCGGTGAGGAAGAATTTCTGCGCCAGGTTAAGCCTGATGCAGTAGAGTCATTCTGGGAAAAGCAAAGATCCATGCCATTTGTCATATCTATTAGCGGCCAGATTGACAAAGAATCTTTGGATCAGCTTATTGATTCCCTTACAGAACAAGAACCTGCAGAAATTGCTCATAAGGCTGAATTTACGTGGTCTCAGGAAAAAACTGAAGATATAATTTTAAAGGACAGGAGCCAGGCCCACATTCTAATGATCTTTCCCATACCCGGGAAACTGGACCAGGACACACCGGGACTTAACGTAATGAATAAAATTCTGGCAGGACAGGGAGGCATCCTCTTCAGAGAACTTAGAGACCGTCAGGGACTGGCCTATACTGTAACATCTCTTATGTGGCAGACTCCCAAAACAGGATTTCTTGCTCTTTACATAGGTACTTATGAAGATAAGGTTGAAAAGGCAATACAGGGATTTGAAAAGGTAATTGATGAATTAAAGACTGAAACATTGAGCCCTGATGATGTTCAAAGGGCCTCCAACCTTATTTATGGAGAATATCACAGGGGAAGACAGACAATTTCCAGCCGATCAAGTGAAGCATCTTCACTTCTTATTCAAGGGCTTGATCTTGACTATAACTATGAAATGACTGAACTAACCAGAGATATCAACCCTGAACAGATCCAGTCCATGGCCCGCAAATATCTCATTCCTGAAAACAGCTATCTTATGAGGATCCTGCCCCAATAAGCATGTTTATCTGACCACAGCCCCTTCACTGGCAAAAAACACACTTTGTTCGCCGGTGAGGGGTCTGGACAGTTCAGGGGATTGAAACCTGTTTTCTGTAAGACTCATTCTATAACCAAAGGTCAGAAATACACCTTTTGAGGATGGCATCTTTTCCGGCTCCATTACAAATTCAAAGTTAATTCCCGCCGCCGGATCCAGTTTTTGTGTTGGAAAAACCACAAGATCCTTGGCCAGCACTCTTCCCTGTTCATCACTCAGATAAACAGAAATCCAGAAATCATGGAGCCACTCTGCCCAGCCGGGAATAACTCCTGTCTTGGGCATAGCCAAGCCTTTGACAACATAATCACCATTTTTCACCGTGCTGGTATATTCAAAATTCCAGTAACGCATGGACAGTTGATCAGTCTGATCAAGCTTGAATGGATTTTTTTCCATATGCCTGACGCTCAGATGAGAACACCCTGCCATGCACGCGACCAAAATTAGAATGCAAATCAATTTTTTCATATCAATCCTCTTTGTCTATCCGGCTGCAATTTTACTTAAAATCAACTTAAAACGTATAAGAAATAAGTTCAGTCAGTTATTCTTTTGCCATACAGATTGCTTCCCTCGCAATGACAGGCATTGCGCAACCTCATCTGTGGCTGTCATTGCGAGCGAGTCTTCGAGCGCGGCAATCTCTCACGAGCTGAGGTAATTAAAAGTTACTTGAAGGTTTGGTTCCGATTGCGCCCGGGTGAGACGCTTACAATCTTTAGTAAAGCCTGTAGCATATTGAATTAATTATTCCTTATTTAGATAACCGTGGAGGCCCATGCACAATCATTTGAGCCAGGGTCAGGTCAACCTTGGGCAGACTATATATTTTAGGTCCTACAAAAGCCTGCTCCAGCATGGCAAGTTCCTGATAAAATTCAGTTCTGTCCAAGCGGGGAAAGCCATCCAGATCAGCCGTACTTTCCTGAGACCTGAAACACCCTGAAAATTCGAGCCTTCTGCCATCCGGCCTGACATGGACGGTAGGCACTCCATGCATCCTGCAGATCATCAACCTATGCTTGTAGACTGTACAAAGCCCGTTTTCATTAACAGGGCACATGATATCCGGCGTTTTGTTATTCTTGAGCTCCCAGTCTGCCTTTTGAACATAATATTCTGCCCTGTCAATTATGCGTTGCCTCAAGGGATCAGGACACTGGTTAAGACCGCGGATAAAATAAGCCCATTCCACTCTGGTATGGTGCTGGAAATAGCTTGTACAGCAATTATCAGGACATTGATCACAAGTAAAACCTATATCTCTGGCCACATCTTTGTATGCGTCCTCCATTTTAGAATAAAGGTTTTCAAGCCTCTGAAATACCACCCTGGGCATAATCTTTTTTATTTTTCTATCCATGATATTATCTGTAATGCGTTTTCATCAGGTTGGACATTGTCTGTATCCAGAACTTTCTGAGCATACTTTTCATATAAAGGTATTCTTTCCACATATACATCTTCTATACTTTGACCATTTTTCATGGCCAGTCCCCTCATGGCTGTATTTTTGACTCTATTTTTTATTGTTTCAAGGCTTGCCTTGAGATACACGATTTTTCCAAGCTTTTCCAAATGCTCCATGGACATAGGGCTGTAGATTACACTCCCGCCAGTGGAAATTACTGTGTTATAGAATTTGAGAGAACAGACCAGCTCTTCTTCAGCAGCGAGAAAATCTTCCAGCCCTAACCTGTCTCGAATGGCCTGCAAAGGCATGCCCCACCATGATTCCATAAGATAGTCAGTATCCACCCAGGCCTGCCCACTTTTAAGGCTTATGGCTTTACCCACTGTAGATTTACCAGAACCGGGCATTCCCACAAGTATAATACAGCTTCCTTCTACAGGTATACAGCGCTTTTTCATTTGAGTCATCTAAAGAGTCCTTTTCATCGTCTTTTCCCAAGGATAGATAAAATAACGTCAAATGAAAAGTCCTTATCAGACAGGCTGTTCTAAAATTCATAGGGACACTCATTCTCCATGGATCTGCTCATTGTTGTATAATTTTACTACTGCCAGCAATTGACCTGACCCAATCCAGACCATATAAGAACATACGTGTCTGCTTTTGCTATTAACTGATCAAACATATATGGAGATAAAATGGCGGATAAAGGTCTTGAAATTATTATGGATCATTCAGCCCAGGGTGCCAAAGCAAGGGAAGAATGTTTTACTGAAAATGCTGATAAACTTGTGCATATCGCCAAAATTGCCTCGGCCAGCCTTGTAACCGGAGGAAAACTCCTGTTCTGCGGCAATGGAGGCAGCGCAGCAGATGCCCAGCACCTCGCCGCGGAATTTGTCAACAGATTTATGCTGGAAAGACCTCCCCTGCCAGCCATTGCATTGACCACTGACACATCCATAATCACCTCCATCAGCAATGATTATTCGTATGACCAGATTTTTTCCAAGCAGGTAAAAGCCTTGGGCAATGCCGGAGATGTACTTTTCTGTTTTTCCACATCGGGCAACAGTCCCAATCTGACCAGAGCCCTTAATCAGGCAAAAGAGATTGATGTTATTACTGTTGGATTCACTGGAAAAAGCGGCGGAGAAATGAAAGATCATTGTGATCATGTTTTTCATGTACATCACAAATCAACCCCCATTATCCAGGAAATTCAGATCACAGCAGGCCATCTGTTATGCAGACTTGTGGATTATTATCTTTTTGAAGCTGTAGACGAACTAAAGGG
>JBHEPK010000040.1:9912-12489 GCA_046260325.1 Desulfonatronovibrio sp. | reverse complement strand
GGTAACTTCAGCCCTGAGGTCATACCAGACATCCATCTCAATCATGGCTTCCTTAAACCATATTTTCTCAAGTAAACCCCTTCTTACATTCCATAAAACGATCCTCTTCTTAAGGGCATCGACACCAAATACAAAGTATTGTCCACGGTCCTTCACACACAAAGCAAGCCCGGCTGTCATGTCTATGCATCCGTCAACGCATTTCAGCTGAACAGACAGATCACCTTCTTCAGTGAAACTGTCCTTGGCAATGGCCAAGGGAAAATAATGGTAAGCCTTAATTCTGTCTAAAAATGAACTATACGCCGATCCGCTCATTTTGCCCATTAGACATGCCATTTTTCTTGAAACAGGGTCTACAATCCTTTTTCCATCCTGGATAAAAATCTTACCTGATGAATCTTCTTCAACCTTCCATGAACCTTCGAACAGATGAAAATCCGGCATGGGGTTTGACTGTCCAGCAGAAAGAAAATCATAATCCCCTTCCATGAATCTTGCGGCAAGTCTTTGAACATCATCCTCATTCTTCAAAACCATGTCCAAAAGCCTACTGCAGGCAAGGAGACGACCAACCTGATCCAGTTTTTCCTGAATGGATTCACACTCAAATCCCTTTAAGCTTGCCCCTAAAAAATCACCCTGAATATCTGTTTCAAAATCTAACTTTTCCAATATTTCAGCAAGAAGCAGAACCCTGAGTGATCTGCCGAGATATCCCCCGGCCCCTCCGGAAAATTGAAAGTTAACCAGATTCTGGCTGACCCGATCCGTACATAAAGCTTCAATATTAGCATAGTGGTAGCCAAACTTGATGCTTAAATTCATGTAATCCCTGGCCACAAGGGCGTAGCTCACTGTTTCCACTACTTTCATGCTTTCTGACTCAGGGGTAGTCATGAGCTGACCCAGGTTTGCAAAGCTGAATCCAATGGATTGAGACCAATTGATTCCAGGATAACTTACACCTTGCCAGAGGGCTGCAAGGGGAACTGAGCGTATATCATCCGGCACAGGTTCATCACATGTGGTCAAACCACGAGTTAACCCCCCGCCAAGGTCAATCATCCTGATCTTAAGGGGAATATTGCTTTTAAGAATCGCATAATTTCTGTGATCATGTTCTGATCGGAACATTTCAGAAATAATTTTTTCATGAAGAAAACGAATTACATCATGCACGGTTCTGCATTCTTCTAACTGGAATTCAGGCGCATCAGGATTAACAAGATTAAGAGTGGATACGTGGTCCAATACAGCCTTAAGCCTTTGATTAAATCCCTGAGGTTGAGATGGCGACATCATTCCCGGAACAGATGAAAAACCTTTAATCATTCCTTGATAAATCTTACGATTAATCGCATCAACGCTTACTTCCTGACCATCTTCCAACTCAGAAAAAACATTATTCATCCCGAAAATTGCCGGCACTCCGTATTCTCTGGCAACGGATGCAAGATGGCTTGTAACACTACCAACCTCACTAACCACAGCACCCACCCTGCCAAGGTATTCTGTATACCTTGGGTCAGCAGTTTTGGTCACAAGGACAGCGTCTTTAACCGGGCTTAAATCCCTGGGGGTTTTGGCCATATACACCTTACCGATCCACCTGCCCCTTGAAGCAGTTTTGCCGCCCGAAATAATCAGGGGGTAATCAGTAATAAATGTTTCTTCATCTGGACCTTCATTATCATTTGAGTCTATAAGTCTTAAAGGTCTTGCCTGAACAATTAGCAGTTCACCCTCTTCACTTCTAACCCATTCTACATCCTGGGCTTGTCTGAAGAATTTTTCAAGGCTCAGGCCGTATCTAGCCATTAACTGGATTTCATCATGACTGAGAACCTGTTTTTCCTGCAGTTCTTCAGGAACATCCATCGAACGAGGCCATTTATTGTTCCCATATGAGTACATCTTTTTCTTGGGTGATATGTCTAAGTTTTCAATTTTCAAATCACTTTTATTAACAACATACTCATCCCCAGTATCTTCTCCGCTGACTATTCTCTGACCAAATCCATATCCAGCACTGATTTTTAGAACAGATTCTTTTCCTGCTGCAGGGTCCTGGGTATACATTACACCTGAGGCCTGAGCTCTGATCATGGTTGTAATCACAACACACATAGGTGTATCGTCTTCTCGAAGCCCATGCTTTTTGCGATAAGCAAGAGCTCCTGAATTATATTTGGAAGCCAGGACTTTTTTATATGTCTCAGGGATATCGCGGCCTTTGATATTTATATAACTGCTGTACTGACCAGCAAAAGAAATATCGCCATCCTCCCCCACTGCACTGCTTCTGACAGCCACCAGGACATCATCACCATACTTCTCCAACATGACATTTACTGCCTGAGAGATTTCCTCCTGAACATTCTCAGGGATATCAGAACCTAAAAATTTATCTTTTATTTTATTGCTGAGCTTTTCCAGCTTTCCTGCGTCTTCCACATCAAGCTGTTCAAGCATATCTTCAATAAATTTCTCTAAATCGTTTTTCCCCAAAAACTCCTGGTAGGCCCTGGCTGATACCACAAATCCTCCAGGTGCTGGAAGGTCTATTTCATTTTT
>JBHEPK010000040.1:0-9902 GCA_046260325.1 Desulfonatronovibrio sp. | reverse complement strand
GCCTCCCACATACCAGGCCATATCTCTGCTAACTTGTTCAAGATTTAAAACAAGCTCCTTACCTTCAGATATATTTCTGGAATCCACAGCATTATTGACTCTATCTTTAATTTCCGGCCAGACCTTATCAAATTTTTTGTACTTCCCGGACATATCCTGAATGGAATTTATCATCTGTGTCACAGACTCAAGAAGGTCTCTGGTATTCCTTCTAACTTCTCCGTGGCTGATGTCCTCTTCTCCATAATAAAACTCTTCCAGGCGGGAAATCAGATTCATGGCCTCATAATTACTGTCCAGAAAATCCTTATACAGCCTGTATTTTTTTGATTGCTGAGAATCCTCATTTACAAGAAGAGAACATTTCGACCTTTCTGCATCTTTTTTACCCAATCCAAACAAATTTATCATATTTCCCCCATCAACCTTCCAGATCGTTAAAAAGTATCCATCCAAAAATTCTTTCTTTCCGGATGGATACTAAAAAAACATATCGTAAATGTTCATGACATATTTTATCCATAATCTTTTGATCAAGTCGAAACTCTTGTCAATCTTCCATTTCCAGATTTTAATAGACTGAAAGCCTGTTCCCATTGACAGTACTCGACTCCAATAGACATAAGAGCTTATACTGGGGATCAGAAACTTAAATTCAGATATAGCTGATAATCATGGTTCAAAAGAATGCCTTTGTTAAAAAATTAACAAATATTTTCTTGCACATTTTTTCCCTGAAAGATAAAATTTGCAATACTTCGGGTAAATAAATGACAAAAAATCCATCCTCTACATCAATGACAACAAAAAAAATTTTTCCCCTGATCCTATGCCTGTCATTCGTTCCTGTAATCATTACTATTACAATCATATATGCGTTGCATGCGGGGGAAGTCAGGAAAATATCCCAGGAACTCGCAGAACAGAATGCCCACTTCCAGGCCCAGAATATAAATGACTATTTGAACAACGTACGCTCGGACTTAAGACAGATCGTCAATGTTGCAGAATTTCAGAATTTGAAACAAGCAGAACTTTCCCAAATTTTCAGCAATTACATCCAATCTTTTTTTCAGATAGCAGGCATAGTTTTAATTGATAATTTTGGAAATATTAAAGCCAGTGCAGGGTATGTACCCATAGAAACAAGCCTTTCAGAACATCTCCAGCAAATAAGAAACATGCCCCAGAGTGAAATTTATTCCTTTTTATCTGCTTACAATACAGATCAATGGAAAATTGTCATGGGCCAGAAAATTGCCGCTGAGTCAGGACCTTTCTATGTCAATATGTATATTCCACTCGAATCCATCTTGCCTGTTAAATCTATTCCGGGCTCATTTCCTGCCAGATGGTCAGCATTTCTATCTTCAGACGGAAATTTGCTGGAAAAATCCGGGAATCTGACCATTGAACCTGAAGTTTACAGGGAGCAAGCAGCAAAAAGCTCTGAAACTCAGAGGATGACCCACTCTAAAATCAGCCTAAATGACGAAACAATGCAGTTGATGATTGTTCCGGTATCTCAGAACCTCATGTTACTCGGACTGAGTTTTGATCCAGGTGACTTTTCCATTAACAGGCGGCCATTGCTGAATCAATCTCTTATTATCATCCTGGGCTGGGCTTTTTTACTTATCCCTTTAAGTTACATCATGGCGCGCAGAACATCTGAATATCTTGCTCAAAGAGAGGTTCGCCTGCAGAGCATGAATGAACAGGTCGTGGAAGCGGGCAAAATGGCTTCCATAGGAGAACTTGCATCTGGGATAGCTCATGAAATCAACAATCCTCTGGCCATTATGGTTGAAGAGGCTGGCTGGATGCAGGACCTCCTGGAGGAAGAAAAAGATCACCTGGGAAAAGGCCAAAATTTTGAAGAACTTAAACGTTCACTAAATCAAATAAGGACTCAGGGCCGCAGATGCAAAGACATAACACATAAAATTTTGAGCTTTTCCAGAAAATCAGATTCAAAAATGGAGGATGTAGACCTTAACGCCCTTGCCGAAGAAACGACAGCCATCTCAAATGAAAAAGCCAAGAATGCTGGAGTTAAAATATTGCTTGATCTGGATAAGAATATCCAGCCTGTTCAGGCTTCATCGACTGAGATGCAGCAGGTATTCATAAATATTGTCAATAACGCTTTGGATGCCATGGAAGAGAAAGGAGGGGAATTAAGCATCACAAGCAAAAAAACCCAAGACGGCATTCACTTCTGGTTTAAAGACTCAGGAGATGGTATCCCCAATGACAATCTGGTAAAAATATTTAATCCTTTTTTTACAACAAAACCCGAGGGCAAGGGGACAGGTTTAGGCCTTTCCATATGTCATGCTATAATCCAGAACCTTGGAGGAACAATTACCGTATCAACCCAGATTGGGGTTGGAACTACACTTCATGTTAAACTTCCCATAAAGTCGAATTAATTGCTTGTCGCTGTCAGGCAATTGATTATAAATTTTTTTTAATTACATATTTCTAATGGAGTAAAAAAATTATGTCATTAGCCAGAGTATTACTTGTAGATGATGAAGTCCCCTTTGTAGAAACCATGGTCAAAAGGTTGTCCAAGAGAGATTTTGAACTTTATACCGCTTACTCAGGACAGGAGGCCTTAGATGTCCTTGAAAAAGAAACAGAAATGGGCCTGGATGTAATAATTCTGGACGTCAAAATGCCTGGAATGGATGGCATCGATACCCTGAAAGAAATTAAAAAGAGATTTCCACTGGTGGAAGTGATCATGCTTACTGCCCACGCCACTGTTGAATCAGCAATTGAGGGTATGAAGATTGGGGCTTTTGATTATCTGATGAAACCAGCGGAGATTGATGAACTTGTGGAAAAAGTAAAAAAGGCTGAACACATTAAAAGATATAAAGAAGAAAAAATCGCAGAAGCTAAAGCCATGGATATTGTTTATAGAAGAGGCGATTAAGACAAATACCTGATACTTCAGAATATCCCGACAAAATACATGCTTTGCTTGTGGACGATGAACCGGGGTTCATCGAGATAATGAGCAAGCGCCTTGAGCGGAGAAATTTCAAGGTTACTTCTGTCTTGTCAGGGACTGAAACTATTCAGTCCCTGAGAAAGCAAAGCTATGATGTTGTAGTTCTCGATTTGAAAATGAAGATCTTAATGTGATAGAGAACTTTTTAAACACGCTGTTAAATCGAAGATATAGAGTCTGTCCGGTTTTAAAATGTTTCGATATTTGTAACTATTCAGCAAGATCGGATAAGAAGACCTGGACCCCGGATCTGGTCCGGGGTGACGGTTAAAGCAGGCAGTAGCCCTTTTCCGTCATTCCGGCGAAAGCCGGAATCCAGAGTAGTTGAATAGCCATGTGTGGTGAATAGTTACGAAAAATTAATTAATTTCAAAAACTTTTTTGCTCCTTGCACTTGGAATTTTTGAACAGTCTGCTGGACAAGGATTTTTTCAACAAGCTGTTATGCTGCGGGGTTGCCGCGAGCTTTTGTCTGGCACACTCATGCTAACACTCAAGACCGGGAATCATTTTTTTCTTTGTTTTCAACTGCCTTCATAAGAACATTGGCTTTTTCAGAGAGCATGCTCCACTCGGTTTTTAAGGATAAAAGCAGTTTGTCCCACGCATCTGATAAGTCTTTTTCAGGAGTTTCACCATTCTCTTTTTCTTCCAGCAGGGACTGATAGGTATTGATGAGTTTTTGCACCGAATTTTCCCTGGAGAATTCGCGGGCGGTATTGTTGGTTCCTTTTTCCCATCTGCCGGCCAGTTCTTTTTGGTCAAAAAAATCAGCAATCACCTGGCCAAAGGTTTCTGCTGACGCATCCTGATTTAAAAGTCTGCCGTTATAATCATCTCTGACAACCTCCCTGACTCCGGAAGCGTCCAGAGCGATGACCGGCACACCAGCGGCCATTGCTTCAGTAAGGACCATTCCCTGGGTTTCAGACTTGGATGCAAAAACAAAAATATTCATTGCCCTGTAGGCGTTTGCCAGTTCCTGTCCACTTTGTTTTCCGGCCAGGATAAGTCTGTCACTCAAACCATTTTCCTGAAATATTTGCTGGATATGCTCCTGGCTTGGTCCGGAACCCACTACCAGAAAACGGGCTTTCTCCGGTATTGTTTTCAGGGCCTGGACAACTGCCCGGGTCAGGTATTCCAGGTTCTTTTCAGGAGCAAGTCTGCCAAGGTGCCCAATAACAGGTACATCCTCAGGGATCTGGTGATGGCTCCGAAAATCAGCACCTTTGCCTGAGTGAAAAAAATCCAGATCCACGCCGGTGGGAATTACCCGGACAGAGGTATTTACTCCTCTGCTGGTAATAAGTTCGGCAATACTCTGACTGGGCGCAACCACCCTGGTGCAGTGGTTGGCATAGCTGGTGGCGAGCATTACAGCCATACGTTTCATGGTTTGAGAATCCAGAGGAACATAGTGAGTATACTTCTCATAAAGAGTATGGTGTGTGAATACCAGAGGCAGATCCCTGCGGTAAGCGGTTCTCAGTGCCGCGTCACCCAGCAGGTATGGATGATGGCTGTGAATTATGTCGGGCCTGAAGCTGTTTATTTTTTTGTTGATGATAAAGGGCAGGGGAATACTTACGGAGAAATCGCTGCCATTGAAGTTCTGGATGGCGGGCACGCGCAGAACATGTTCTTCATCGGATGGTTTTTGTTCATGGGAAAAGGTTGGTGAAATTATAAGCACCTGGTGGCCCCGAAGAAGCAGGTCTTCCGCGAAAGCTGCCACAGACTTGGCCACACCACCCATGTGGGGGAGATAAGTATTGGTAAACATGCAGATGTTCATTATTCAATCTTCTCCAGTTCAAAGCGTTGTTGATCCAGTTTTTGAAAGTTCAGTTTCAACAGCCTGCCTGATAAGGTCTTTTTTACGCTGTTAAGTCAGCATACTCTGTGTTTTTTCATACTAAAGAAATTTCCAGGGTTTTGTCCTCCTCCAGTTCGTATATTTCTTCCTTGTAGCCGATCTTTATCGGCTTTTCTATTGCTCTGCAGGTGGTGACCTTGAGAATGTCAGGGAAGATTTCAACGCTTAAGTTGTGTCCACGGTAATGCACCTGCATGGAAAGCCTGCCAAGTTCTTCAGGAAGACAGGGACTGAACCAGAGAACGTCTTCCCGGGTTTCCAGGCCGGTGTAGCCTGTCTGGATTATGTTGACGCAGCCGGCCATGGCACCCAGATGTATGCCTTCGGCTGTGGTTCCTCCCTGGATATCAGAGATATCGCTTTCCAGGGCTTTGGCGAAAAGTTTCCATGAACGGGTCCGGTCGCTTCTGACCAGAACCCAGGAATGGACTATCCAGCTTAGAGTTGAACCGTGGGAGGTACGTTTAATATAGTAATCGATATTTTTGGGTATTGTTTCATATTCAAACGTATAACCAAGCTGATCAAAGATTTTTCTCAGCTCATCTGCTGAAAAAAGATAAAAGAGCATGAGCACGTCTGCCTGTTTGGACGCCTTATAATGGTTGGGACTGTCCCCTTCTGCTTCCAGGATTCTGTCCAGTCTCTGGATATCCCCGTATTTCTCCCGGTATCCTTCCCAATCAAATTCCTCCAGTTCGTCATATCCTTCAAACTGACTGATAATGCCGTCACCATGAAAGCACAGCCTCATTTTCCGGCTGATATCCTTCCATTTATCCATTTCGTGTTCTTCAATGGACAGTGTTTCAGTGATTTCCTTTTTCCGGTCTTCAGGAAGGATCCGCATTAATTCCAGCGCTTCGCTAAGAACCCATGCAGCCATGACATTGGTGTAGGCGTTGTTGTTCAAACCCGGTTCGCTGGAATCAGGATAGGCTTCGTGGTATTCATCTGGTCCCATAACTCCAAGGATTTCATATTTATCCAGATCCTGGTTGTAATTAGTAATGCTTGCCCAGAATCTGGCGATTTCAAAAACCATTTCCGCGCCGTAAAACGATATAAATTCCCTGTCATTTGTAGCCTGATAATATTTGCAGATATTATACACAATGGCCGCGTTTACGTGACGCTGATTTCTTGAATTATCAGGAATCCACCGTCCGGACTTGGGATTCAGGTGCATTTTCTGGGTTTCCTCGCGTCCGTTGCTTCCGCTCTGCCATGGATACATTGCACCCTGGTATCCTGAGCGGGACGCGGCAGCGCGGGCTTCATCCAGACGACGATACCTGTACATGAGAAGTGTTCTGGTAATTTCGGGTATGCGCAGGTTAAAGGAAGGAAAGATAAACAGTTCATCCCAGAAAATATGTCCACGGTAGGCTTCCCCGTGCCATCCCCTGGCCGGGATTCCGGTGTCAAGGTCCAGAGTACTTATGGAAGCGGTCTGCAGCAGATGAAATGTATGCAGGTGCAGAATCATTCCGGTACGGTCATGGGGGGGCGGCGTTTTTTCCTCGTATTCCGCACTGAAACGACGCCATAAGTGTTTCCATGCAATTATATGAGATTTAAGCAGATCATCAAAATTTCCGGCCAGGGCGGCATTTTTTCTGGCTTCCAGGCCGCATTCGGCTGATGCTTTGTCCCGGGAAGTGAAAAGAGTGACCAGTTTCTCCAGGCAGATGTCCATGCCTTTTTCAACCTGGATTTTCAGGTTCTGAGCCACGTAGCCGGGTTCCTCAAGGATTTTTCTTTTGGCTTTCCTGGAGTCTCCGTTGCCGCAGACGCGTATTCTGGCTGCCTGAGCCACGGTGAGTTCGGACTGGTTGGTTCTAACCTTGAGATATATGGTTTCATGATCAACGCTTCTGGTCTGGACAGGTTCCAGGTGTTCGTTGTTGAGACCCCGGTAGCGGGCGACTCCGTCGTTGACCACCCTTCCGTCCAGGGCTGACTGGAATTCCACTTCACCAGACCAGTTTTCTGGAGTAAAGGTTACCTCCAGAACAGCAATATGAGATTGAGCCATGTGCACCATGCGGCGTTCCCGGAGCAGAGTACGTCTGCCCTCGGAGTCTTCAAATCTAATCTCGCGCAGGAGCAGCCCTTTTTTCATGTCCAGCTCCTGGCGGTATTTCAGGATGTGTACTTTCCTGAGATCAAACCAGTCCATTCCCTGATACCTGAAGGTTAAACAGAGCCAGTTGGGGAAATTAACCAGGTCTTCATTTTCAATGTCTTTATCTTTTATTCTGGTTTTCAGCCGGTTATACCCCCCGGCCAGGTAAGTTCCCGGATAATGAGTATCATCCGCCTCGGCGTGAAAAGCCGCTCCTCTGGTAGCAAAGTAACCGTTGCCGAGAGTACACAGAGCCTCACGAAGTTTTTCTTCTTCCGGATTAAAATCTTTGTATACAAGTGACCACACAGACATCAGTTATTTCCTTTTTGTGCTGAGATTATTTTTTCCAAAAAAAGCCTGACTTCATCTGGGCTTTTTAACATGTAATCCGCTTTTGTCTCCCGCCGTGAATCCATGACCACAATGCTGATGCCTCTGCCTTCAAGGGTCTGGAAGGCATCTTCATCTGTAACGTCATCTCCGATATACAAAGGAACAACGCCTGATTTATTCAGTTCCAGCTTGTCCAGCAGCCACAGCAAAGCCTTGCCTTTGTGCCAGTTCATATTGGGCCTGAGTTCAAAGATTTTTTTGCCTCCGGAAAGTTTCAGTCTGCCGTGGTCCCCGGATACTATTTCAACTGCTTGTTTAACCCCTTGCGTGTCTTTTTCTATGACTTTCCGGTAATGCACCGCAATGGAGAATTTCTTTTTTTCTACCCAGGCGCCTTGAATATGATCAATTTTTTTTCTGATTTCACTGTCAGCCTGGTCAAGTTCCGGCAGAAATTCCGTGACTTTGTCCGGATTTGTTTCTTCCTGGTCCGGGCCGGCAATATCAAACCCGTGGCTCCCGGCGTAATAGATATTATTAAGCCCCACCAGTTTCTGTACGTCAGAACGGTCGCGTCCGCTGATTACCGCTACGGGCAGAATATCTGCCAGTCTGGTCAGGGTTTCTTTCATGTCCTCTGGCAGATAAGCCTTATCCGGATCATCAACAATGGGGGTCAGGGTGCCGTCATAATCAAGAAAAACCGCGACTCCCGTGTTTGTCAGCCTGGCCTGGATTTCCTGAAACCTGTCCAGGGCGGAAGGTACCGGAGGGGAGTCAGAGCCGGAATTTATTATCTGGATATCAGAAAGGTCCTTAAGTACTATATGGGCGCCGTTTTTCAGCAGATCTTCATGCTGTCCCGCCCTGTCTACGCCGATGACCAGAGCGAATTTACCCTTTTTCCCCGCCTGAACTCCAGAGACAGCATCTTCCAGGACCACGGTCCGTTCAGGTCTGGAGCCCATCTTGTCCGCGGCTGCAAGAAAAATATCAGGCTGGGGCTTGCCTTTGAGGTTTTGTTCCCGGGCGTCCACGCCGTCAATCTTGTGGTCAAAAAGATGGCTGATTCCGGCAGCTTCCAGAACAGTAACGCAGTTTTTACTGGAAGTGACCACCGCTGTTTTAAATCCGGCAGACCGCAAATCCTTGAGCACCTGCAGGGCCGGCTCATATACTTCAACTCCATCTTTTTTGATAAGTTCATTGAAATAGCGGTTTTTCCGGCTGCCCAGCCCATAAATGGTTTCCGTGTCCGGACTGTCCTGTTCACTTCCCCGGGAAAGGCTGATTTTTCTTGATTTTAGAAAACTCTCTATACCCTCCAGTCTGGGTTTGCCGTCCACGTATCTGAGGTAATCTTTTTCTTCAAAGGGTGTTTCTTCTGGGTGGCGTTTATCCAGATACTGGTCGAACATTTTTTTCCATGCCTTGAAATGGACTTTCGCTGTCCTGGTTATCACTCCGTCCATATCAAAAATAACCGCGTCATAATCCGATCTGGTTACGCGTACCTCTGGTTTAGTCATGGTTATCCTTTATTCAGCTCAGTTCAATGCGGTAGTCAGTCTTGTGCAGCAAGCCGACCATTATGGTCAGATATTCGCGCAGCTGACGGGTCAGAAGAAATTTTTCCCGGACAAACTGTTTTGACTTGGTTCCCATTTCTTCCATACGGTCTCTTCGCTGAAGAAGATAGCGTATTCGAAGAGCCGCGCCTTCCGGGGTGTGAACCAGAAAACCGGTATGATAGTCGATCACCTGCAGTCGAATGCCGCCGGTATCCCCGCCAATGACGGGTTTGCCTTTCCACAGCCCTTCAGTCACTGTCAGGCCGAAACCCTCCTTGGTGGACTTCTGGATGACTATATCCGCAGCCCGCTGAAGAGCATTAATGGTCCTGTGGGAATCCGGAGGCAGAAGCAGGATCTTTATGTCCGGATCATCCCCGGCCGCAGCTCTGACTTCCTTCAACATGGAAGCACCTTCAGGGTCATCCGTGGCTGAACCTCCGGCCAGTACCAGCTGCAGATCAGGATTGAATTTTCTGGCAAGGCGAAAGGCCTGGATAACCCCAACAGGGTCTTTGAAACGGTCAAAACGGGAAACCTGCAGAATCATGGGGCGCTCTGGATCAATATTGTAGTTGTTCGCATCTGGTCGATTTCTTCCAGGGGAATATCCACATTTTTATTGCTTAAGGGGTCAATGCTGGGAGGTATAATATACTGCTGATGCGGAAGATCCTGGGCAAAATCAGGCAGAGAAAAGACACTGGCGTCGTAATCTTTTACATGCTGACGCAGATAGCGCCATACAGGGCGATATGGACGGCTGGCATCAATATGGCAGCGCCAGACCCATAGTCCGCGGCGCTGGGGACAGAGTTTCAGCAGCGGCGCAGGTTGTGGATCATGAATAAAAACAAAGTCAGCCTCGCTCAGTTGCGTACGCATTTTCTCAGCATTCCCCCTGTTGGTCTGTTCATAGGCGTCCAGCAGATCCTGTGAAATAGGACCTGAATGGCCTTGCAG
>JBHEPK010000004.1:27834-34304 GCA_046260325.1 Desulfonatronovibrio sp. | reverse complement strand
GAACGCCGACTTATGTTTAGATACTGGGCTGTGTTTTCCCGGTGTCCGTTATTGATCTTTATAGCTTCTATCAATGCCCTTTTTTCAGCATCCTCAACATAATCCTCAATAGATGAAGAAGTCCGGTCAATGGTAGTCGTATCAGAGGCCTGATTCTTTTCAGCAGATGATTCTGTTTCAAAAAATACAGAAGGAAGATCAGATTTATTCAAAATATCTGAACGGGATAATATAATTGCCCTTTCCACCACGTTCTCCAGTTCCCGCACATTACCAGGCCAGTGATAATTTCCAAGGGCATCAAGAAAGCTTCTGTCTACACCTCGAACCTGTTTACGGTTTTTCTCCCCCAGTACACGGATAAAGTGGTTTACCAGCATGGGCAGATCATCCAGCCTCTCCCGCAGAGGAGGAATCATTATTTCCAGAACATTAAGCCTGAAATACAGATCCTGCCTGAACCGGCCCTCGCCTACCTCATTGAGAAGATCCTTATTCGTGGCTGCCACCAACCGGACATCAACCTTTACCTCCCTTACAGAACCGAGAGGTTCCACTACTCTTTCCTGCAGCGCCCGCAAGAGTTTGGCCTGAAGATGCAGAGGAAGCTCCCCGATTTCATCAAGAAATAACGTTCCTTTTTCAGCCAGTTGAAACCTTCCGGGTTTGTCTTTGACAGCTCCTGTAAAGGCTCCCTTTGAATATCCAAACAACTCTGATTCAAGGAGTTCCTCTGGCAGGGCCGCACAATTGACTTTAATCATGGGACCGTCCTTTCTGAGACTGGCCTTATGCAGGGCTTTGGCAATGAGTTCTTTACCTGTTCCGGATTCACCCAGAATCAGGACATTGGCTTCAGTGGGGCCAACCTGATCCACAAGCTCCATAACATGACGCATGGCCTGACTTTGCCCTATTATGTTGGACTGCTGCTGCAGAGTTTTGATTTTATCCTTCAAACCAGCATTTTCCATGGTCATCAGCCTGAAATCATAGGCTTTTCTTATCACAACCTTCAGTTCTTCAATGTCAGCTGGTTTGGTCAGATAGTCAAAAGCTCCGGCCTTCATGGCCTCCACAGCTGAGCCCACACTCCCAAAGGCGGTAAGCATTATTACAGGCAAAGAATTTTTCATCTGCTGCAGTTCTTCCAAAACACTCATGCCGTTCATTACAGGCATTTTCATATCCAGAAGAATGACATCAGCATTCTTTTTTTTCAGAATTTCAAGACATTTCTGCCCATTTTCAGCTTCAAGGACATCATAGCCCTCATCACCCATAACAGCCTTAATCATCTGACGATGACCAGGTTCATCATCAACCACCAGCACAGTAGGCTTATCTTTCATCAAAATCCGCTCCATTATTCAGAGGAAAAAGCAAACTGATTTTAGTTCCCTGTCCCGGCTGTGAGTCAATTTTGATTTTTCCTTTATGATCCCGAACTATCCTGTAGACAATAGCCAATCCAAGACCTGTTCCCTTTTCTTTATTAGAGAAAAAAGGCTCCGTGGCCCTGTTTCTGATTTCCATGTCCATTCCATATCCGTTATCCTGAACAGTAATCTCAACCATATCCTGCTTAAGAGCTGAACCAAGAAGTACCTGCCCATCTTCTTTATCTATAGCTGACAGACTATTAAGAACCAGATTAATCAGGGCCTGCTTGAGAAGATCTCTGTCAACTGAAGCACATTCATGGGCAATATCAAAATCAATCCTGCATTTGTTCTCAGATAAATCAGACTGAAGAAGATCTTTTACTTCGGCAAAGACCTCTGAAATATCAACCTTGGTCAAGTGTAAGGGCCTGGGTCTGGCAAGATACAGCAAATCAGTTACCACCCTGTTCAACCGGTCTGATTCCATAACCATGGTCTTGGCATATGAATGCGCCTGATCTTCCTTGGAAAATTTCTGCTGAAAATACTGGGCAAAACCCCGTAGAGAACTTAAGGGATTTCTAATTTCATGAGCCAGTCCAGCTGCAAACTTACCCAGTGTTGCCAGATCCCTGGTATGCTCCAGATCTTTTTCAAGCTCTCTAATCCTGGTTCTATCCCTGATAAGTATCAGATATTCTTTTGTTTCTCTGATGGGGAGAATCATAATTTCCAGGGATTTGGCCTTAAAATTCAACTGGGTCCAGCCCTGGGTCAGATTTAAACCTACTTCTTCAGGCAGGATTTCATACAAATTTCTGCCAATTAGATTTTCGCCTTGCTGCAAAATATCTCTCGCAGCAGGATTGGCTGCTACAACCACTTGACCTTGATCTATACTCAACAATCCATCAGGCATGTTATCCATAAGCCTTGAATGAAAAGTTTTAAGCTGAATGAATTTTGCATTCTCCTCACGTTTTCTAACAAATGTTAGAAGTAGAAACCAGACAAGAAGAACCGCACCAAGGGTGAATCCCGTCTGAAGAATGATCGTCCTTTTGAATGATGAATATATACTTAGATGAGAGGCCATATCTAAGGCGATAAAAATAACGCCGGGCTCCTGAGAAGTAATATCATCAGGCACACCATATCTTGATCTGCCCATCATCTGCGTTCTTGCTGAAGGAACACCAAGGATAAAAACCTGCTTATCCATAAAATCAGTAATCTGACTCCACTTATTCGCCTTTGCCTGCTCAATCATGTCCTGGGAAGGAGTAAATTCCTCTGCAATATCCTGATCCCTGGAAATAAAAAGCCTGCCCCTGTGACTTGATATATCTATAAATACCACATCACCCCGTGCCACCAATTCTTCCAGAACATCCCTGGCCAGTTCAGTAAAATCTGCTTCATTGGACAATCTTCTATGCCCCATGTTTCCGAAAATCCCCCGGTACAGGTTGGCTTCAACGCTTCTGATTATTGCCTGTCCAGTGATTTCCATCTGGTCTTTGACGTGCTTCTGCTGCTGTCTGAGGTTCTGCCAGGTGAGAACAATCAGCCCCAGCCCCAAGATTAGAAAACCTATAGATAGAAAAAGCAGAGTTCCTGTATATTTTTTATTCAGTCCAATATCCAAATCCAATATCCCCTTAACTACCTGAGAGATTCTCAACCCAATCTAAACTCATACTTTGGCAAAATCCAGTTAAAATCTAACTCATATCCTCCCATGAAATAAACAAAAAACCACAAAAGCCGTCAAAAGCACTGGAATTAAATCACTCAGTGCTCCTAACGGCTTCTGTGGCTAAACTGTATGAGGAAGGAAGACTTTATGCCAAAAATCTATTCTTTACAAAACCTGCTTGAGATTGGATATAAGCTCTCTGCCATCTTCCTTTCCCGGATTTAAGGGCAAGGACATAAGGATACCCAGGCCTTCTCCTGCTTCATGGAAATCTTTTTTATCCATATCCGTAAGTACAGCAGTATTGACCATAGCATCAAGACTTAGAATATTTTGAATCAGCTTAAAAGTTTCTGGACCTGATAGATTCTCATCTATAATGATCAGGCTCGGCTTCTGCTTTGGAACTATATCCAATACTTCCTGAACACTTTCAGCCAGTAATGGATCATTCTTTTCCAGACTGAGTTCTGACACAAAACTTTCAAGATCATTTGCCCTTGCAGTTGCCAGCAGGATTTTCATAATTATTCTCCCTTGCGGCCGGCTATGCCTGACCGCCACCACAGGTGTATTCTGAAGTAAACCTTACCAGACTGCCGTTTATAAATGCACTTACTGCATCTCCAACCTTCTGGGCATCTCCTCCAAAGAAAACATCAATTCCCACCTGATTAAAACCCATCAGAGGCCTCATACCCATACCACCGGCAATAAGAGTATCAACCTTGTTTTCAGCGAGATAGTTTACCGGAGCCATACAGCCGCCCTGGACGTGTGGGACATTAGGCAAAGTTTCCACAGAAGCTACGTCCCCGTTTTCCACATTAATTATGGTATACAGGTCACAATGACCAAAATGCTGACCCAGGGCGGAATCTAAGCCTCCCGGATTTGTTGAAGGTACGGCAATTCTTTTCTTTTCCATAAACTTAATTCTCCTTTTATATATTATATTATCTTTATGACTTACAACAACGTTAAAACCTGATTCCAGATCTTGCTGACTTCCTGACCAACCTTGGTGTCCTGCACTTCTGTAACCACTTTTTTGTCCACCATGGCCGTGGTAAACTCCGGGTCATAGGGAATATTTCCAGCCAGCTCAAAACCTTTTTCCCTGCAATATTCCTCAATTTTGCTGCTTTGCTCACTGTTTAAGTCAAACTTATTAATGACAACAGCCACCTTTATCTTAAAGTGAGAACAAAGCTCGGCAACCCTCTGTAAATCATGCAGCCCAGACAAGGTCGGCTCTGTGACAACAACTGCGAGATGTGTCCCGGACAGGGAACTTATAACCGGACAACCTATGCCCGGGGCCCCATCGCATAAAATCAGGTCCTTACCTTCCTGTTTGGCCTTTTCCCTGGCCTGATTTCGCAAAAGAGTGACCAGACGACCTGAATTTTCAGCTCCTGGAAAAAGTCTGGCGTGGACCATAGTTCCAAACCTGGTACTACTGACAAACCATTGTCCGCAATATCTTTCAGGAAAATCAATTGCCTCGTCAGGACAAAAGCTCACGCAAACCTTACATCCTTCGCAGCGAAGTTCTTCAATTGAATATTTTTCTCCATCAAACTTTACTGCTCCGAACTGACACATATCAAGACATGTTCCACACATCTGACATTTGGAATTATCTATGACCGCTTCACGGCCTGAATAGAAATCTTCAGTGCGGGCCATGTCCGGCGACAAAAGGATATGCAGATCCGGCGCATCCACATCTAAATCACAGATTATTTTGTTCTCAGCAAGGTGGGCAAAGGCTCCGGTCAAAGACGTCTTCCCTGTGCCCCCCTTACCGCTTATTACAACTACTTCACGCATTTCTGCCTCCAGCTCCCATTTCTTTTATGGACTGAGCTAATTGAACAAACAAAGACTTCAGTTGGGAGTTCAGTCCAGAAATTACCTGTCCTTTGGAATATGCCCCTGCAATATCCTTATCAAAAGGGATATGCGCCAAAACCGGGATATTATTCTCCCGGCAGAAAGATTCGACACTGTCATCTCCCAGCCCTGAACGATTGATCACCGCTGCCATGGGTTTATTAAATGGAGCAAAGGCTTCTACCGCCAGCTTAAAATCGTGAAATCCAAAAGGAGTCGGCTCTGTAACGAGAAGTATAAAATCCGTATCCATAACTGCGCATACTGCCGGACAACTGACTCCAGGAGGAGCGTCAATAATTGCGTCTCCTGCCTTTTGGAACTGGTCCATGGCAAGTCTTTCTTTGACCGCCCGCATTAAGGGAGGACTCATGGCCTCACCCACTCGCAGACTTCCCATGAGAAAATCATTGGAACCTGTTTTTCCCCGGCTTAAAGTTCCCAGTTCGCGTCTTCCCCAGGAAATGGCATTCTCCGGGCAGATAGCCATGCATCCACCACAACCGTGACACATCTCCGGAAAAGTCAAAATGGCTGAACCCATGACATTTATAGCTTTAAACTGACATAAATCAGAACATTTACGGCATAATGTACATTTGGATTCATCAACCTCTGGAACACTTAAATAGATCTTCTCTTGAGATTCAACTTGGGGGTTGAGGAACAGGTGAAGGTTTGGTTCCTCCACATCTAAGTCAACTGCTGTGACCGGGCCATCCCAGACCGCGGATAGAGATGCTGACACAGTAGTCTTTCCTGTTCCACCTTTACCGCTGGCTATTGATATTAACACTTTTTCACCTGCTTTTTGGAATTGCACCAATTTTATTTATTCGGCTGTTCTGCATACTCAACTTTACCCGATTTATACCTTTGGACAGCCTCTTCCACACTCATATTGTCCAGATTCTGTATTACCTTAATTCCTGCAGCCTTAAGAGCATCAAAGGCTTTGGGACCCACAAACCCGGTCAACAGCACTTCTGCACCGGAATCAGCAATTGTCTGGGCTGCCTGTATTCCAGCACCGTGAGCCATGGCCTGAGATTTGCCGTTATCAACATATTCATGTTTCATAGTCTCAGGATCAACAACTACAAATCCTCCAGCACGCCCAAATCTTGGATCAACCATATCCTGCATTTCCGGACCTTCACTGGTAACTGCTATCTTTGTCATTTTAATCTCCATTTTTATGTTTGTAATTATTCACCACATACGGCATATGGCTATTCAACTGCACTGGATTCCGGCTTTCGCCGGAATGACGGATCCGGGGTCCAGGTCTTCTTATTCGATCTTGCTGAATAGTTACGCGGATAAAAGATAAAACAAGATGCAAGTTGCCAAGAGCCTGACTATGAATTTTCAGGCAAAGATAAACCGAATTGTCTCCACCATCCGGATCAAATAGAGGATCTGTCCACCTGATTTTTAATTTTCTACCGGATACCGGTATTGATAAAAAAATAAAATGACTTACC
>JBHEPK010000004.1:25231-27824 GCA_046260325.1 Desulfonatronovibrio sp. | reverse complement strand
ATGCAGGGCTTGCCTCTTTCATGAGGAGCCTGATGACCGCATTTTGGACATGTGCAAACACCGGCAGAGCCACCGGCTCCACCCCGGCCCATTCCAGGAGTTCCAGATGACGCACCACCACCGGCCTGACCTCGACCCTGGCCCTGTCCGCCACCTTGGCCCTGTCCCTGGCCCATGCCTTGTCCTCTTCCCTGTTTCTGAGCATTGGGGCATGCATTGTTCTGATTTCTTCCTCTCATATTTAATACCTCCATATTTTCTCTGCCTGACCTGTTCAGCCTGAAGTAACATCCAGGCATATTAAAATTTTTAAGCCGCAAATCCTTTTCTAACCAAGTATCTATTACCTCGGATATATCTCCAGCAACAAAAGGAACTACCCGGATATTTTTCCATTCCAGTCTGGTTTGAAGATGGCTGGATATTGCTCCGCAAACCAGAAAATCCGCCCCCTGCTCAACGAGCCACAGACATCTATCCATGTCTTCAGGCAAGAACCTGTGTTCCTTAATATTTTTCTGTCCGGGCCCAGCCTGAACAAGATATATCTCCTTAGATACATCAAACACAGGGGAAATTCTGTTTTTCCAAGTAGAAAAAGCCACTTTCATAAATGTCCATACTCTTAACAGCGTGTTAAAAAAAATCCCTATTATTTAACTGAATAGTTCTACACTTAGCAATACCCGGGCCACAAATTGGATTTAAGGCATAGTGTAGATAAGCACTTGATATGTATTTGTTATTTATAAAGAAGAGAAATATACAGGAAGGATTACAGTCGCGCAAAAAATACTATACATAGAGAAGCAGTCTCATTGCTGCAACTATCTCTTGGATCGCCCGTCTTGTTCCGGAAGTTTAATGTTTAATTCTTTAATTTTTCTAAAAAGGGTGCTCTTGTGAATACCAAGCTCTCTCGCAGCAGCCTGACGACTATAGTTATTTCTTTCAATAGCTTCTGAAATAGCCATAGCCTCCAGATTCTGACGGGCACTTTTTATATCTGATCCCTTTGAAAAACTATCAATACCAGTAATTTCAATGGGCAGATGCTTCAGGCTGATTTCATTGTCACCACAGAGAATAAATGCCCTTTCCACAGCATTTTCAAGCTCTCTGATATTTCCAGGCCAATCATGAGCCATGAGTAAAGATAAGGCCTGGGAGTCAATCCCGGGAACCTTTCTATTTTGTACCCTGTTAAATTTTTTAATAAAATTATCCACAAGCAGGCCAATATCCTCTTTACGTTTACGAAGAGGAGGAATTTCCATCCTGACTACATTTATCCGATAGTATAAATCCTGACGAAAGACCTTATCCTCAACAATCTTTTCCATATTCTTATTTGTTGCAGTAATTATTCTGGCCTCAAGCCTCTCGGATTTCACAGATCCAAGAGGTTCAAAGGTCTTTTCCTGCAAAACTCTCAAAAGCCTGACCTGCATGGCCTGACTGATTTCACCAATTTCATCCAGAAAGATCGTGCCCTTTCCAGCCAGAGAAAAACGTCCCGGCTTGTCCTTGACAGCGCCGGTAAAAGCACCGGATTTATATCCAAAAAGCTCTGACTCAAGCAAGGTATCAGGAAGAGCACCGCAGTTCACTGCCACAAAAGGTTCATCAGATCTCGGGCTCAAAGAATGAATGGCCCTGGCTGCAAGCTCTTTTCCTGTTCCGGTTTCTCCGAGAATAAGAACGGTACTGGGACTTTCCGCCACTGCAGGCATAATTTCAAAAATTGCTTCCATAAGGGGACTGCGGCTCACAAGATCCCCCATTCTGAATCTGCCCTCCAGCTCTTTTCTAAGACCCTCCACTTCGCTTAAATCCCGAAAGGTCTCAGCCCCGCCCATAATCTTTCCCTTATCATCACAAAGAACAGCAGTGGACACACTGATGGGAATACGACTGCCCTGAGCATTAATAATAAAGCCTGAACGATTGATTATGGGATTGCCGGTTTTCATTGTTTTTTCCAGAGCACAACCTGTCTCGCACATACTGGAGCGAAAGACTTCACAGCATTGTCTGCCCAGAGCCTCTTTTCTGGATATTCCGGTTATATCTTCTGCAGCTCTGTTAAATGAAGTAATCTTCCATGATTTGTCCACGGTAAATACTCCATCTGAGATACTCTCTAAGATTGCTTCTGTTCCGCTTTGCAGAGGTTGAACAGTCCCTGTTTCAGAATGATGGTTCTTTTCTTTCATATAAAAATCGTGTAGTCCCAGAACTTCTTTGAATCAAATGAAAATTTACAACTGTCCATATTCCAGTCTGACTTGAAACTGCGGTCCAGACCGGGCGAGACCTATTGAATAACTTTGACAATAAATTCATATGAATGCTTTTCTCATTTCAATCCTGACAATCGGCATTGCTGAAATCGGTGACCGTTCCCTTTTTCTCGCTATACTTTTTGGCATTCAGTATCAAAGGCCCTGGCCCGTATTTCTGGGAATGGCTTCGGGTCTTTTTGCCAACCAGCTTTTATCCGCTATCCTCGGAGTATGGCTTTTCAGCGCAATACCTCCCCATTGGCAGGCATGGCTTGTGGGGATTGTCTTTATAGGCATGGCTGTCTGGG
>JBHEPK010000004.1:21620-25221 GCA_046260325.1 Desulfonatronovibrio sp. | reverse complement strand
GAAGATGAAAAAATAACTCAGACCAAGTCTTCCAGGGGAATTTTTCTGACCTCAGCCATAGCTTTCTTTATCCTTGAAATGGCCGACAAAACTCAAGTCGCGGTCATATCCCTGGCAGGATACTTCAACACTGTCATACCGGTTGTACTTGGAGCAACCCTGGGCATTTTAATGGTTACAACCCCTGCCCTCTGGTTTGGCTGCACATTTGCTGCACGCCTTCCCATTAAAACCATTAAAATCATTGCATCCGGTCTATTTCTTTTTCTTGGACTGTGGATAATTTTCAGCGTTACAGGCCTTCTCCCACAATGGGAACTACTGAACGATTAACAAGCTGACAATGCTCACCCTTCCGGCTGAGACTTTGGTCTGTAAATCATATAATAGCTCACGGGAATCAGGACCAGGGTAAACAATGTTGAAGCAAAGAGCCCGAAAATAAGGGCCCAGGCCAGACCTGAAAAAACAGGATCCCGGGTTATGGGCCAGACTCCTATGGCTGTGGTCAGGGCTGTGAGCACAATGGGTCTGAGCCTTACAGCTCCACTTTGCAAGATAGCCTCAGTAAAATCCTGACCTTTTTTTATTGCCGAAGAAATAAAATCAATAAGCACCAGAGAGTTGCGAATAACTATCCCTCCCAGGGCAATCATACCGATCATGGCGGTAGCAGTAAAAAACACAGGATCAGCAAAACCGTCTACATTCCTTCCAGTTATCAGGTTCAGAAGAAAAAATCCGGGCATTATGCCCATGAGAGTTAAAGGGATGGCAGACATAATAAGCAGAGGCAATCCAATTGATCCTGTCTGAATGATTAAGAGCAGATAAATTACTGCCAGGGCGAGGCCAAAGGCCACTCCCAGATCCCTGAATACATCTAAGGTTATCTTCCATTCTCCTTCTCCCTGCCAGTCTATACTGAATCCCGCGGGCAAAGGACTCTTTTCAAGACTGGATTTCATGTCCAGCACAGCCTCTCCGGGCGGCTGGCCCACCATTTCTGCAGTGACATAAACAACCCGGCGCATATTCTTATGCATAACAGGCTGATCAGCGCCAACCTTTTCAAAACGGCCCAGTTCGCCCACAGATACCAGCTCACCTGACCGGGATACCAATTGCAGCTGCTCAAGATTAAAAATCCCGGCCCGCTTTTCCAAGGGCAGAATTACACGTACATCAAGAACTTCTCTTTGATATGAACTGTGCAGCACCGCCGGCGTAACACCACCTGTAAACATATTCAGGGTTCTGAGTACGTCCCTGGCATCAAGGCCATGCAGGGCCGCCTTTTCCCTGTCCAGAATAAATTCATATTGATCATGAGCATGCTGCGCACTGTAATCAACATCCCGGATAAATTCCTTATCCTGCATGATGCCCTTAACATGCTCTGCTGCTTCTATCATTTCATCATAGGTCTTGTGGGGTTTGGCATATATTTCAGCTGCAATGGTAGCCAGAACCGGAGGGCCAGGAGGAACTTCCACCAGCTCCATAGAAGCACCATGTTTTGCAGCAATCTCTTCCAGATCTCTTCGCATGGACAGAATAAGGGTATGGCTTCCAATACTGCGCTCTTTTCTGGGCAATAAATTAATCCGAATATCTCCATGGTGTGCCCCTTCCCTGGCATAATACTGTCTGACCATACCGTTGAAATCCATGGGTGAAGCCATGCCTGCGTAGCTGGTAAACGTTGTTATCTCGGAAACCTTTGAAAAGTATTTTTCAAAATCGCGCAAGGCTGCGTCTGTATCCTCCAGAGTAAAACCCTCAGGCATATTTACAACCACCTGAAACTCATCCTTGTTGTCAAAAGGAAGCATTTTTAAAGGCACAAGTCTGAAGATGGCCAGGGAAACAGCTGCTACCAAAAGGATGGCTACCAAGATAAACAAAGCGCGGCGCAGCCAGCGGGAATTCAAAAAAGGAAGCATTAAAGTGCGGTATCCGCGCATAATCAGGTCAGGTACTCCCTGATAATCCCCGGTGCGGTTACTAACGGGTGAATTCTTGAGAAAACGATAACAGAGCCATGGGACAATGGTCACAGCGCACAGGGTTGAAAAGGTCACGGTAAGGGGAACATTGGCTGCCATGGGAGCCATGTACGGCCCCATCATTCCGGTTATGAAAAATAAGGGGAGAAAACAGGCAATTATGGCCAGAGTGGACATGACAACCGGGACTATCACCTCGCTTACTCCGTCCAGCACAGCTTTTCCCGGGTCCTTATCCCCAAAGGACATATGACGTTTGACATTATCCACGTTGGTAATGGGATCATCCACCACCAGCCCCAGGGACAGAATCAAAGCGAACAGGGTCACCCGGTTAATAGTATAGCCAAGAAGATAGCTCCCAAAAAGGGCCAGGGAAAAGCTCACGGGAATGGCCAGCCCTACCACCAGTGCCGGACGCCAGCCCAGGGTAAAAGTCAGAACCAGGACTACTGTTGTTACAGCAAAAAACAGGGAACTGAAAAGTTCATTGACCTTTTCATGGGCAGTCAAACCATAGTTACGTGTAATCTTTGTATACACCCCAGAGGGCAGAAGAGATTGTTCAAGCTCATCTAATTTCTCAAGAATATTTTCAGCAACCTCAACCGCACCGGTTCCCTGTTTTTTGGCCAGGGCCAATGTGACTGAAGGCATGGTCGCGGGCAAATGCCCTGCGCCTGTTTTTTCCTGATAAGTTTCTGACAAACCCAGTCGAGCATAATACTCAGGCTCTGCTGGGCCGTAATTCACCTGCGCCACGTCTTTGAGATAGACGGGCAGACCATCATGCATCCCCACTATCAGATCAGAAACCTGATGCTCATGAGTGAGCCAGGAATTTCCATAAACCTGAAACAACTGATTATTGGACGGGAACTCTCCGAGTCGCAAGGCATAGTCAGCGTTTTCCAAAGCCTGTTGAATCTGGGGGGCGGATATGCCGTGACCAGCCATGGCCTGGGGATCAACCTCCACCAGTATCTGCCCTGGACGCCCTCCGTAAATTCCTGTCCTTGACACATTTTCAACTTCAGACAATCTGGCAAGAAGCTCCACTCCCATACGGCGAAGCTCATAATCATCGTATTCATCTGAAAAAATTGTGATATTCAGGATAGGAACATCATCAATGCTCACAGGCTTGATTATCCAGTCTGATACAATGGATGGGACCAGATCCTTGTGCATGAATATCTGATTGTGCAGACGGACAAGGGATTCTTCGAGATTCTGACCCACAAGGAAACGTACTGTAACCACAGCCCTGTCCCTCTCGGATCTGGAATAAACATATTCAACTCCTTCAAGCTGCCACAAAAGATTTTCCAGTCTGGTGGCCACAAGCTTTTCCACTTCCTGCGCCCCTGCCCCTGGAACCTCCACTATAACATCTGCCATGGGTACAATAATCTGAGGCTCTTCTTCCCTCGGAGTAATAATCATTGCCAGGATTCCAAGACTTAAAGAGAGAAAAAGAAGAATCGGAGCCAGGTGGGAGAATATAAAGGGTTTCAGAAAGGACTGGATGGCTGTATTACCCATGTCAGAAGGAACCATCCTTTTCAATAATGACTTTCTCGCCAGCATTC
>JBHEPK010000004.1:20993-21610 GCA_046260325.1 Desulfonatronovibrio sp. | reverse complement strand
AATATATTCCTGAAATTTTCTGCCGGTGCGCACATGCCGTATATCTGTTTTACCATCTTCAAGCATAGTCACCGTCTGCAGCTGGCCTATGTAATGTACCGCACTTTTCGGAATAAGAATCACATCTTCATGCTCAAGGGGAACAAGCATCCTGGCAAACATTCCTGGATACACTTGCCTGTGGCCAGGTCCTATGTCTAACTTCACCATGAAACTGCGCGCTGCAGGATCAGCCCTGGGCACAATTTCAGCCACTTTTGCCTTGAAAGTCTTTTGCAGGGAATCGATCCTTATCTCAATTTCTTCACCAACAGCAACCCGGGAGACAAGCCGCTCAGGAACCTGAGCTTCCATGCGCAGCAGATGCCTGGACTGAAGCATGAGCAAATCCTTGCCCGGGGATGCCATATCACCTGGATCAACCAGGCTCTGAACCACTTCACCTTGTCCTGAAGCCCTGATTTCTGTATAGTCCAGAAGAATCTTGAGTTCAGCAGTTCTTTCCTGCGCAGCAATCTTGTTATAATCAGCCTCCTGTATAGCCATGAGGCTTTGCTTATAATCAGCTGTTGCCTGGTGATAGGCAGAAGCAGCCTTTTCGTATTCCTGTCTGGAAA
>JBHEPK010000004.1:17805-20983 GCA_046260325.1 Desulfonatronovibrio sp. | reverse complement strand
TGGAAATTACGTCTCTGGAATGAAGTTTTTTATATCTTTCATAATCCTGGGACACTTCATTCAGGAAAGCTTTGGCTTTGGCTGCCTCATGCTCAGACCTCTTTACCGCAGCTCCGGCAGCCTGAAGCTGCTCCATGGCCTGATTGAGGCGGCTTTTAAATTCCCTGTCATCTAAGATGATCATCAGATCTCCGGGCTGAACCTTATCCCCGGGATTGACTATAACTTCAAGGACTTCAGCCTGTACCCGGGAGCTGATTGCTGGCTCGTGCCTGGTACTGACAGTTCCCACTGCTTCATAATAATTTATTATTTGCTGTGCCCTGGCCTCAAAAACAAGATAGTCCTGGTCATCAGCTTCAAGACTGACTGGAATTAATATAAACCAAAGCATTAAAATAAAAATAATTTCAGGAACTTTCATTCTGAACAAACCTGTCCTGGACCTGAAAAAAAAATATAAACACATGGTTCATGGATTTCCATTTGGTTAATGACATAAAATACACATTCATTACTTTTTTGCTCTACAACGTATTCTAACTTTGCAGCGCGTTGAAAAAGTCTTTACTTCACTGATCTGCCCCCGGAAAAGTAAAGAAAAAAGTAGATCCTACACCTGGTTCACTGTCAATCCACAATCGACCCCCGTGCTTTTCAACAAATTCTTTGCAAAGCAAAAGCCCGAGCCCTGTTCCTTTTTCTCCTTCTGTACCCTTGGTGGAAAACTTATGACCTTTGGAAAAAAGGGTGGCAACAGTTTTTTCATCAATGCCCACGCCATTGTCTTTCACAGTCACCTTAACCATTTCACCGGTTTTTTCCGCTTTAATGCTTATTTCTCCTTTTCTTGGGGTAAACTTGACAGCATTGGCAAGGATATTACGAATAACAGTATCAACCATAAATTTATCCCCATGAATTGACAACTCTTCAGGAATAAAAGCTTTAAGAGAAATCTCTTTCTGCATAATTCCTGGTTTGATGAGATCGATACTGGAATCGGTTATTTTTTTTAATGTTAAAGGTCCTGGCTCATAAGCGGTTAGTCCCCTCTGGACACGTGACCATTCCAGAAGATTATTCAGAAGATTGTAAAGATTTTCAGCATTGGACTTCATATCCTTAGTCAGATTCTGAATATCTTCCTGACTCAGGGCATGAACATGATCATCCATTAATTTTACAAAATTAAGAAAGCCGATAAAAGGTGATTTTAAATCATGAGCAATAATAGAGAAGAACTTGTCCTTTTCAGATAGAGCCTGTTCCAGACGGCAGTTGACTTTTTTCAGCTCATTTTCAGCCTTGGTTTTTTCGCTAACAGCCCTGGCCAGTTTGATATGGCCAAAACTAAGATCTGAAACAAGATTTGCCAACCGGGTGTAGTAAGTCATGGTCAGATTAACTTTTTCCCTGCTGAAACGGGGAACTCTTTCTAAAGCTTCAAGGTAATCATCTTCATTAAAGCCGTAACGCCTGGCCTGCATCCTGAATACTTCGAGATCGGGTTCTTCTTCACTGAATAAAAACTGTCCCATGTACAGATTGCCCAAATGCTTTCCACCTATCATTATGGGTGTTGAAACATCCCACATATTGTTCTTGCACTTGTAAATCTTGAATTCTCCGGGAGTTCCGGGACCGGAAAGCATCAGGTCGCTCATTAGACAATTTTTGCAAGATTCGGGGTGAACCCGGTGAAAACGAGTACAGATATCCTGCCAACCTGTGGCCACCAGAATCTTTCCTTTGATATTCAGTATGGCACTGCCGATTCTGGTCAGATTATAAAAATCTTCCATCAAGGCCTGCAGGGAGTTTACATCAACAATGTCTTCCAGATCCAAATCACCAATATCCCCCTGGGGAGATAACAGTGTCAAAAGCTTATTGCTTACCCTGGCTTCATTCTTGCGAAGGGCCTCTTCCATTTCTTTACGTTCGGTGATGTCCTTGATCAGTCCATCATAAGACAGAATATTTCCCTGTTCATCAAAATTCTGAACAATTGTGTTCACTACCCAGCGAATTTCTCCGTCTTTACGAACTATGCGGTGCTCAACCGGGCAGGTTTTTTCCCCTGCCAGGGCCTGTGCAGCCTGCTTCCGGACCAGATCCTGATCTTCGAGCCTGACCATGTTAATCCAGAGATAGGGATCAGCAGCAAATTCTTCAGCTGTATAACCTGTTACAGCTACACAGGATGGACTGTGTATTGAATCCACAGCTTTAAAATCTTTAATCATCACACTGTAAAGATAATCTGTAAGGCCTTCAGTAATCCTTCTAAAACGTTCTTCGCTTTTGAGAAGTTCTTCCTGATCCTGAACACTCAAGGGAAAATCATTGAACAATCTGTTCTGATCAATAGCCATGCATTCACCTAACCTTGTCTTTTTGTAACTATTCAGCTCATTGCCTATGTTTATCATTCTAATGTTATTTCTTTATCCAAATCCTTATCAGAATCGATTCTTATGCAAATATTTTTGGCTGGAATTTCGATTTGGATTTCTATTTCTGAATCTTTGGAACAGAGCCATTTTGTTGATGAATACAGCCAATTCTAAAAAGTTGTGGTGAACAGATACGTCTTTTTAAAGACTGTGGAAAATTTTCCCGGGATGTATTCAAAATAAAAGCATTCATACTCAAAAATCTGGTTCCCGGACCACGGAAGCGAGTGTAACTATCCTGGTAAACATTTTCAAAAATCTAACCATATTTAGAATAGAAGTACAAGTATTTTCCACAATTTATAAACTGTTTGACTTGGGAAATCTGGAAGCATAAGAAATCCTGAATTTCTTCAGGATTAAAAACTGTGATGAATAGATACAAAAACCAGGAACAAAAATAATGCCTGTTTTACCAATCCCGGAGTACATTCCTCTCTCCCCCCTTAAAAACGGCCACATCCACACTATATATGCCACCCTGTTCCGCCCGGTTCCGGACACTGCCCCTGTGCGGGAACGTATAGACACCCCTGACGGTGACTTTCTGGATATTGACTGGCACCTGTCCTATAATTCCCAAAAAAAAGGTGCCGCTGTCATAAGCCACGGTTTGGAAGGAAATTCACGCAAAAAATATCCCCTCGGTATGGCCAGGCGTTTGAACCAGCTCGGAATAGACGCAGTATGTTTGAATTTCCGATGCTGCTCAGGCACGC
>JBHEPK010000004.1:0-17795 GCA_046260325.1 Desulfonatronovibrio sp. | reverse complement strand
TCTGCCCCGCCTGTATCACAGTGGAGTGACCGATGATCTGGACACGGTTATACGCCATGTCATCAGTAAAGGATACGACCGTGTTTTTCCAGTGGGATTCAGCATTGGGGGCAATCAGCTGCTTAAGTACCTGGGGGAAGATCCGGACCGGGTCCCGTCACAGGTTAAGGCTGCTGCAGCCCTTTCCGTGCCCTGTGATTTATCCGGGTCAGCAGCAAAACTGGACTGTGCAGCAAACCGATTTTATGTTCTGTATTTTATGCGAGGACTCAGGCAGAAAATTCGCCTGAAAGCAGATATGTTCCCTTCGGTTGTGGATGCAAGGAACCTGAAAAAGACATGGACCTTTCACGATTTTGACAATTGTTATACCGCGCCCCTTAATGGATTTCAAAATGCAGAAGATTACTATGCCAAAGCTTCATGCCTGCAGTTTCTAAAAAATATCCGAGTTCCCTGTCTGCTGATCCAGTCACAGGATGACCCATTCCTGACTCCTTCCTGTTTTCCCCTTGAGCATGCTGAAAAAAATCCCCTTCTTTTTCTGGAGATCCCGGACTACGGTGGGCACGTCGGCTTTCACCTCCCTGGTCGAAAAAACATCTACTGGTCAGAACACCGGGCAGGAGAATTTATACTCAGACACTCAGGCTGATTCCCTGCTCAAATCTGATATCAATCTCGTCTATCCAGAATATCAACTGCGCGTTGATCAGAAAATCAGGTTCTGAGGACAACCAATTGTCGCACGAAATTAATCTTTTTGCTTAAGTTGCTCTACCAGATTTTGAAGTTCAGTAGCCTGCTTGGCCAATTCAGAAATGGCCATTGCTGACTGGTTCATTACATCGCTGGTTTCTACAGAGATTCGATTTACATCGTCAATACTCCTGTTAACTTCCTCACTTGCCGCGGACTGTTCTTCAGTTGCTGTGGCGATGGAACGAACCTGGTCTGCAGCTTCTTCCACAAGTACAACAATTTCTTTAAGCACTTCTCCCGACTTGTTGGCCAGATCAGTTGCATTCCCGACCAGTTCAGAAGCCTTATCCATACCATCTATATTTGCTCTTGTTCCTTCCTGAATGGAATTAATGGATTGTCCTACCTCTTTGGTTGCATTCATTGTCTTTTCAGCCAGTTTCCGTACTTCATCAGCCACCACAGCAAATCCGCGCCCGGCATCCCCAGCCCTGGCTGCTTCAATGGCTGCATTTAGTGCCAGAAGATTGGTCTGATCGGCAATATCTTCAATAACAGTCATGATTTTACCGATCTGTTCAGCCTGGCTGCCAAGAGAATCTAATTCAGATTTGACCCTGCCTGCCTGTTCACTAACCTGATTAATGGCTTCAACTGCACTGGAAACTACATCCGCACCATTGTATGCCTTTTCCCTGGCCTGATCAGCACCCTGAGCGGCACTGGAGGCATTCTTGGCTACTTCAAGTACAGTGGCATTCATTTCTTCCATGGCTGTTGCTGTTTCTGCTGTTCGGCTTTTCTGTTCTTCGGCCCCTCTGCTTGATTCCTCTACCTGGGCAGACAGCTCTTCAGAGGCTGAGGTCATTCTCTCAACCACACCCTCAATGCTTGCTGCTGCCTGGTTCATGCCGTCCTTCAGAGCCTGCTCAGCCTGGCGTTTAAGTTTATTGGCCTCGGTCACATCCTGGACTATTTCGATGTGCCCTGCGCGCGTTCCCATTCTATCCGTCAGATATGCTACATCCACCTGAAAGTCCCGCTCCAGGCCTGGTTGGGTGAAAAAGGATGAGCTTTGCCCACGCTTGAGACATTCGATACCGCACCGATCTGTCCCGCAGATGTCAGCCCCCCATTCCTGGCACTGCTTGCCAATCACTTCTTCCCGTCGTTTGCCTGTTACTTCAACGGCAGCCTTGTTGATGAAGGTCCAGCGCATTTCCATATCCGTGACGGAAATTGGAAAAGGAATAGCATCGAGTATGGTTTCGTACCAGTATGACTTGTCCTTGAGATTCTCAACCATGGACGAAATCGATTTGGCAAGACGCCCCATCTCGTCTTTCTGATTAATCTCAGACTGTGCCTCTAAATCCCCTTTGGCCACTGCATCTGCATAACGCATTAAGGAATTGACAGGACTGGTGATTGACCTGCTGATTATAAGGGCGACAATCAGGCCTGCGCCGAAAAAAATCAACGAGGCAATGCCAATGGCCCATTGCATTGCATATATAGGGGCAAAGACATCATCTTTCATGGCACCTACAGCAATAGACCAGTCAGTCCCTTCAATGGGAGCATAGCCAAAAAATCGATCAGTCCCTACAAAATTATACTCATCAAACCCGGCTTCACCTTTAATCATTCTTTGAAACATGGCAGCCAGATCAATAAATTCCGGATTGTTCCTGGCTTCTTCAATAAAGTTTCGCTGATCCATGACAAAATCTCTGTTTTCATGAGCAATCAACGCGCCTTTACCGTCAATTATATACGAATATCCTGATGCTCCATAACCAAGATTATCTGTAATTTCACTGAGCATTGCGCCATCTGCCCTGACAAGAAGAACCCCCTGGACCCTGTTATTGTCCCCTCTTATTGGAGAAGCTATAATAAATACCGGTCTGTCAATAACTCTGCTGATAATCATGTCTGAGAATACTGTACTTCCCTGCATGGCTTCCTTAAAGTATCCTCGATCTTTAAGATCTGCGGTTGATCCATCAGGATAGCGAGCTTGCCCCCGGGGAGAAATTATCCCCATTCCCAGATATCCCAGTCTTTTTGTTTCATCCTCAATGACTTTTTTCTGTAAATTCCAATTCATTGACCTGATTGCCTGATTATTGGCAACGCTCTCAACAACAGTCAAATGATGATCCACCCGGTTCTCAACAAGTCGCGCTCCATCTCTGGCCATAAGAGGAATATTCTCCTGCACCTGACCGAGAACCGCACTTGAAGACCTGTCGTAAGCTATATAGCCAAGACCTGCACAGACAAGAATAAGCAGGGTCAAAAAGCCACCCAGCAATTTAATTCTGATATGAATATTTTTCATTTTCCCCTCCCATTATAGGCTGATAAGGTCATGGCTGACTCAATAAACGATATTAAAGTCACCATAAAATAATACTTTTAACATTTTGAAACCGTAAACTTAACTTTAACAGTACTTTAATGATTCTTAGTAAACAAGCAAAAATAATTTTAGGTAATTTAGCTATTGGCCATATACGGCATACGGTTTCTCAACTTAACTATATTGAGGCTTTCGCCGCAATGATGAAAAAAGGCAGGGTCCTGCTTTAACCGTCACCCCGAACTATATCCGGGGCCAGTTCTTCTTTATTCGATATAGCTGAATAGTTACAGGGTAACAAAGATTGAAAAACAAAGAAGGCAGAGCCTGGCAAGAATGATCATGGGTGTGAAAAATATAAATTCACACCCATAACCTGCAATATGATAGGTAAAAAAAGTTCGAGGGAAGTTCGTAAATACAGAGCTGTCTGATCAGTCTAAATCTTTCCTTCAACAGGGCAGCGGCCTATACAAAAATAGGCAAATCCATGATCTGCGATTGCTCTCGGTGAATACAGATTTCGACCATCAAAAATCAAAGGGGATCTGAGTTCCTTCTTGATTCTGGTAAAATCAGGATTACGGAACTGATTCCATTCAGTGACAACTGCCAGAGCATCTGCTCCATCCAACACAGCATACTGTTCGCTGACAATCTCCACCAGCGGATTATCTTTGAGTTCTACTGCTGCTCTTTCTCCTGCCTCAGGATCATAAGCCCGTATCTTCATTCCATGGGCAGTTAGTTCTTTTATAAGTTCCAGAGATGGAGCATCCCTCATGTCATCGGTGTTGGCCTTAAAGGCCAGTCCCCACAGTGCCATAACCTTTCCGGAGACACCTCCCTGGGGTTTGAAATAATCGATTATCTTTCCAGGCAAAACTTTCTTCTGCTTATGGTTAAGATTGTCCACAGCCTGCAGGACCTCAGGGTTGTAATCATAGTCCAGTGCTGTTCCAATAAGGGCCTTTACATCCTTGGGAAAACATGACCCTCCATAGCCTACTCCAGGATAGATAAAATGATAGCCAATGCGATGATCCGATCCAATACCTGTCCTTACATCACCCACATCGGCTTTGACCTTTTCGCAGATGTTAGCGATCTCATTGATAAAGGATATCTTTGTGGCCAGCATGCAGTTGGCGGCATACTTAGTCATTTCAGCGCTGCGCACGGACATGACAATGAGTTTATCACGGCTCCTGGCAAAAGGGGAATAAAGTGCCTTTAAAAGTTCCGCAGTGCGAATATTGTCTGTACCCACAATAACCCGGTCAGGCTTCATAAAATCTGAAACAGCGTCACCTTCCTTGAGAAATTCAGGGTTGGATACTACATCAAATTCATGAGTCTCCCCGCTTTTATCCAGTTCCTCCTGGATCAGGGAACGGACTTTATCAGCCGTCCCTACAGGAACAGTAGATTTATCAACTACAATTTTATAATCATCCATATTTTTACCGATATCTCTTGCCACCTGATAAACAAAGGACAAGTCAGCCCGACCATCCTTGCCAGGAGGAGTTCCCACACACACAAACACAAACAGGCTTCCAGTCAGACCTTCACTTATATCAGTGGTAAAATGAAGCCGCCCCTGCTGATGGTTTCTCTGTACCAGTTCTTCAAGACCCGGCTCAAAAATATGAACCTTGCCGTTATTAAGGCTTTGCACCACATCAGGATTAATATCCACGCAGTATACATTATTTCCCATTTCAGCAAAACAGGCGGCAGTAACCAGCCCAACATATCCGGTTCCAACTATGCATACGTCCACAAGCTCACTCCTTCTTTCAAATAGTAACTTGAAAATTCTGAATTAATAATATTTTATTTTCCTAATGCTATCAACATGGTTTTTTCTGTTATTTAAAACCTATACAATCCATAATCACTATAAATCTTGCCATCAATTGTTTCATAGAATCACAAATTTCAATAAAAAAAGGGTTCGCCATCATCAGACGAACCCTTTGTATTATTTTTTCCTGGATGATCTCCAGACCTGAAGCCTATCAGGCATTAAGTTTTTTTTCCTGAGGAAAGACAGGAAGATATCTGTATGACAGACTGATTATCAGGATACAGTATGCTGTAACCTCAATGCAGGTCATCCACTCTGTCCAGGCTGGCATGTATACCTGCCAGGTATCAAAGGGCATGACAGGATGGGCCAGAGTCTGAACTGTAAAGACAAATCTGTTGACCACAACTCCGATACAGGCCAGGGCCGCACCGAGATAAAGCAGGCTTGGCTGATTTCTGAACTTAGGTACTATAAGCAGTATGGCTGGAATGACACCGCACAGACCAAGCTCAAACCATAACAGCCAAGTGCCGTAGATTTCATTATAGACCTGACTGAAAGTAAGGCCCATTCTGGGAAGTGTCTCCATGGCCCAGTACCAGGTATCAAGAAATTTGAAGAACAGGTAAAAACAAAGAAGTGATCCGGCTATTTTACCGAGAAGAGCCTTGGTTTTAAAATCAACAAGTTTACGGCCTGTAACCTTTTCCATCATGGTTGCCACAAGCATGGTAAAACCAGGTCCTGAGGCTATTGCAGAGGCAACAAAGAGAAAGAATGTCCAGGGCCAGACAAAGAAACCTTCTCTATATGCAAAAGGCTGGCTGAAAAGAACACCATACATACCACCAAGAGAACCCTGGTGAAAAAATGACAGAAATGTTCCGATACCAGCAAACAAAGGCATATATACATGAAAATTATGAGCAAGATGGTGCAGGAATCTGTTTTTATTGAGCTTGCGATTTTCAAGAATCAAGGGAATAAACTCAATAATAAGCACAATAAGGTAACAGGTGATACAGAAGATTACTTCTGTCAGCATGGAATGGACATTGGCATGCCAGTATCCGAACCAGGCCCTTAAAGGTTGTCCAACTTCCAGAGTCAAAATGATCATGGCCCCGGAATAACAGACAAAGCCGACAACTACCGCTAAATTGATGATACTTTTTAATTGATCTATTCTCAGAATATAGGTGAGAAATCCTGAGAAAAAGGCTCCTGCCCCGAGAGCAATTACTGCCAGATCAAAAACAATCCACAAACCAAAGGCAAAATAGTTGTTCAGCCCTGTTGTAATAAGTCCTGTGGACCATACTACGTAAGAAGCATAAACTCCCAGAAGCACAAATACTCCCAGAAAGCCAAGCCAGACCATAAATTTGCCAAAAGAGCATCTTTCGACGCCTTCGGGAAGCCATTCTTTATCAATCATTGCTTAGACTCCTTTGGTCGGTTCATTTTCAAGATAATTATCTCCCTGTCTGCGCACCCATTCCCGATCGCTCATGTAATAAAGCTGGGGGTCAGTCCCTAATCTCTCCAGAAGCCTGAAGGCGTTAGGACTTTTGGCCAAATGGTATACTTCATGATCAGGGTTCTTAAGATCACCGAATTTAATTGCGCCTGTAGGACAATTTTCAGTGCACGCAGTTACATATTCGCCATCATCAAGCTTCATGGGATCCCGGCCGTCGTATCTGGCCTTTTCTTTGGCTGCCTTGAATCTGTGGTGGCAGTAGTGACATTTTTCAACTACACCCCTGGGCCTGGTTGAAGTAAAAGGGGTCAGAGTTTTTTCCATCCCCTTGGGCCAGACTGGATCATGCCAGTTAAAATATCTTGAGTGATAAGGACACGCTGCCATGCAGTATCTGCAGCCTATGCATCTTGGTGAAATCTGACTGACTATGCCACCCTCTTCATCCTTTGTAGTGGCAATAACCGGACAGACAGGAACGCAATTGGGGTTGCCGCACTGCATGCATGGCCTGGGAAGGTATGCCACATCATGCTCAGGAAATGGTTTGCCATTAGAAAGTCTGTAAACCAGCATCCAGCTCATGGAGTACATCTTGTCTGTTGCATCCGGCATGGGAGCCATATTATTTTCAGCCTGGCAGGAGATCATGCATGCACCGCATCCGGTGCATTTGTCTAAGTCAATGACCATCCCCCATTTGACTTTAAACTCTTTTAACTTGTATATAGCCATTTTTTACCTCTTAATATCTTTTCATGGACTCAAGTTTAAGCAATGCTTACCCTGGTTCTGCTCCAGACCGGGACATCCGTAGCCTGCTCATTTTCCACATTCAGCAGCTTATAGGCGTTATCACCCTTGTTTTTACTGAAGTCATCCCAGGCTGTATGCCCAAACCCTGTAAGTATCGCCACTACATCATCCATGACAGTCTCAGCAATATTAACCAGGGCCCCGCAGGATCCTGCTTCTGAAGTCAGGGTGATCTTCTGATCCTGCTTGAGGTTGTATTTAAAGGCAGTGGTACTGTTCATCTGAACATAAAAACCTTGAGATGAAAGCTCACTTTCTTTGATAGTAACTGTGGCAAAGGGCGGAATGGCAATTTTATCGTTGCCAATGCGCATTTTGGATAAAGGAGCAACATAAAGGGGAGCCTGCCCGTCACCTCCTGCAGGAGGTGCCTGAGCTATGGACCTGGAAAGCATCAATCCTCTTTGATAAACACTGTCATTGCTTGTCAGTGCCTGACCTCTGGTAATATTTCTCCAGTTTCCACCGAGAGCTGATGCTTTGGCCTGAAGCAGTTTTTCATAAGAAGCGTAACCAAGATTTATGTTCAAATCTTTGGCCAGTTCCAGGATAAAACCTGCTGTTTCCTTTGCATCAACAACCGGATCAATGACAGGTTTAGCAGCGCTGTATACAACCTTGCCGGATCCAAACGGGGTGTAGGAATCATCCATTCGTTCCAAGTAATGAGGGTTGGGAAGGATAAGATCACACATTCTGGCAGTTTCATCCATAAATGTGCTGAAACTGACTTTAAATGGAATTTTTTCAAATGCCTGGCCAGTCTTCTCAGCCTGAGGAAGTGAATATACCGGGTTGGCTTCGTACACCATGATAACATCTGGAACGTTTTGACCATTTTCAATTTTTTCCATGAAACTAACCAAATTTCTGGAATAAATCTCATCAAGACCCGGAGCTGCTTCTACAACTTTTGGAGCTTCAGGAAGTGTTGTCATTCCCCCTGGTCTGTTAATATTATCCAGAAGAAGGTTAAGAAGAAGGCCGGCCGACAAACTCAAGGGACCGCTGCCCTGACCAATTTCTGAACCGCAGATAACTACGGGATTTGATGCTTTAAGCAGTTCCATGGCAGTATCGCGAATGCTCTCAGGGGAAACCCCTGTAGCTTCACTGACCTTGGCAGGATCATAGTTATTTTCGATATTCCTGCGTACAGTGTTAAAACCTGATCCCAAAAATACACCTCTGCCTTCCCGTATAAGGTGATAGGCAATCCCCAGGGCAAGAGTATCTTGAAAACCGGGCTTGATGGGGATCCATTTATCTGCGGCAGATCCGGAACCGGTCTGCACCGGACCAGCATATACATATTTACCTTTTTTGGCTCCGTATGCTTTCTGGTTTCTAACAACAGTGCCCCAGCTGGAAAGGACATCCGCCCCAAGCATAAGCACATAGTCAGAGTTTTCAATATCATAACCTACCTGGCCCTGACCATTCATGATCCCCTTCCAGGCTTGGGAACAAGTCTGATAATCACCGGGCATAAGATAAAAATCACTGCTGCCCGATGCTGCAGCAAAACCGGCCAGCAACTCATTAACTGTGCCGTTCTCGTCACCGCTGACCATGGCCATATTATTGGCCTCTGTAAGCTTGTCTGCGAGAATTTTGCGGGCTTCATCCCAGCTTATAGACTCAAACTTATCTTCTCCGGTCTTCTTCATAGGCCCTTTAACCCTGGAAGGACTGTAAAGGAGCTGTACTGAACATGCACCTAAGGGACAAATTCCGCCCTGGCTCAGTGGATGATCAGGATCTCCCTTGGCAGTTATGGGCCTGCCGGCTACAGTCTGAATTTCCAGACCGCACCCTGCAGAACAGAGTTTACAGGTTGATTTAACGGAATATAATTCACCATATTCAAGACGGGGTATCCATGACCAGTTTTGTGTCCAGATAGATAAATCATCCGTTATTTTCCATGGGACCGGGGTAAAAAGTGTCCCGGCAGCTCCGCCGACTACTAAGGTAATAAAACTTCTTCTATCAAGTGCCATCGTTTACCCCTTTATTATTTATGACAGACATAACAGGCGTTACTGGCGCCTGCCTCGGCATGACAACGTTCACATTCCCACATTTCCATGGTGTCCCGACTGTAACTTGTAAGCCTGTTTTCATAGTACTTGGGCCAACTTTCCGCTGTTTCCACATCAGGATGACATGTTGTACAGTCGTACATCTCATGGGCCATATGCGAGAAGTACACATTATCAGGCTGTTTCTGGTAAATCAGCCAGGGTACTTCTTTTTCTTCCCAGACATACTCTTCAACAAAAACAATCTCATCTGGATCTTCAAACATGACATCAATGTGACAGGCTGAACATTCCTCTGTTGAAGGAATTCCTGAAAAGGAGCCGTCTTCGTGATAATAATGGCAGTCATAACAGTCCATGCCCACTACTTCCACATGAGTGGGGTGACTGAAGAAGAATGGCTGCTGTTTTTCACTGAACAGCATCTTTGGAAATATGCCCCATCCCAACAAAAGGGCGCCGATAAAGCCCACTACAAAAGGGAGCAGCAACCAGCTTTTCTTTTTTTTCGCCACTTTTTCCTCCGTTCCTTCCCTGAAATTAGAAATTTATATCAAAATATCATTAAAGCCTGTAAGAACCCTCTTAAAGACTTTGCGCAGATTTTAACAGCTTGTTAAGGATTTTGTTTGACGAAATATTTTGGACACACTATGCAAGACAGGCTGCAGGTGTCAAGAGCAAAAGAAATAATTCACAAAAAGAAAAGCTTTAATTTTTATAAATGCTTAAATTATTACAAATATATCTGTTCACTAATTTGTTTGCTTTGTATTCATATGAATAATGAACTGAATAAAAATATATCAAGGACTCTTAAATCCATCTCCCAAAATGGAAACTTGAGGCAGATTCCAGAACTGGATCATGGCGCTGATCTCTATATTCAAATAAAAGGGCAGAGGCTTTTGAATCTGGCCTCCAATAACTACCTGGGCCTTTCCAATTCCCGGGAATTAATCCAGGCCTCGGCTGAAGGTGCATCAAACTACGGCACATCCGGGGCGGCTTCCCGCCTCATTACAGGAAATTTTAAGCCCTATGACCAACTGGAAAAACTGGTTGCTTCTTTTAAGGAACAAGACACGGCCCTTGTTGTGGGGTGTGGTTATACAGCCAACCTGTGCATACTTACTGCTCTTGCCAGCCGGGAAACTGTTGTTTTTTCTGACCGCCTCAACCACGCCAGCATAATAGACGGGGCTATTCTGTCCCGGGCAAAGCTTATTCGTTATCGACACAGAGATACAGATCACCTGGACTGGCTCATTAGAAAACATCAGAACCAGCCAGGAAAAATCCTCGTAACTGATACAGTATTCAGCATGGATGGTGACCTGGCCCCTCTGGAAGAATTAGTCCATATATGTCATAAATACAGCATACTGAGCATCGTTGATGAAGCACACGCCACAGGCATATTTGGTCGAGGCAGAGGCCTGGCTCATCATCTCGGGATAGATAAGGATATAGACATCCATATGGGAACATTCAGTAAAGCCCTTGGATCTTATGGAGGGTACATAGCTTCCCGTAAAAATATCATTGAGCTCATCATAAATCAGGGCCGGGCATTTATTTATTCCACCAGCCTTCCGCCCGCAGTAATATCCGCCAACCTAAGCAGCGTAAGATCAGTCATAGATAATCCTCTTACTGGGAACCGGCTGATAGAAATGGCCCAGGACCTCAAAGGCTATCTGACAGACCTGGGATTTGACACAGGTTACAGCTCTTCCCAGATAATTCCAGTAATTCTCAAAAAAAGCAGCATAGTCATGAATGCCATGAACAGCTTAATGGACTCAGGGATATATGTGGCTGGCATCCGTCCCCCGACAGTACCTGAAAACACAGCCAGACTTCGTATTTCCCTCAGGGCGGACATGAATCAGGAGGAAATATCCATTGTCAAAAACGCTTTTAAAAAACTCGCAGTGGAGCTTGGGCTTTAACTACTTTCCATCCGGAAACTCTTTCTTTCTGGATGATGATAACTAATCACCAACCAAAACCATACAGGATTTTTATGACTAACTGCAACATCACCTGGGCTGTATTTGATTATGGAGGAGTACTGGCTGAAGAAGGATTTGTAGCCGGACTTGAGGCAATTGCTGAAAAAGAAGGGCTCAGGCCTGAATATGTCTTTGAAACTGCCAGAGATATTATTCTGGCTACAGGCTATCTCACGGGCGAGGTCCTTGAGGAAACTTTCTGGAACCGCTTTCGCAGGGAAACAGGAATAAAGAGATCAGACCAGGATCTGAGAAATGAGATTCTGTCCAGATTTATACTTCGGCCCTGGATGATTGAACTTATTGCATCCTTGAAAAAAAATGGTGTTAATACCGCCATTCTCAGTGACCAGGTCAACTGGTTGGATGAACTGGATATAAGGGACAACTTCTTTTCGCATTTTAACCGGGTTTATAACAGTTTTCATGTAGGCCTGAGCAAAAACAATCCAGCTGTTTTCGAAGACCTTACCCAATGGATTGATGCAAGCCCCAACAGCATCCTTTTTACAGACGATCATCTGCCTCATATCAAAAGGGCCCGTTCAAGGGGAATCAATGCAATCCACTATACAGATAAAGACAGCTTTCTCAGGGAATTTTACCAGTTCTGTCCTGTATTGTCGGCAAAGTAGGCTTATATGGGAATCATCATGAAACATAACGACAGTTCAAACTTTTCTTTTCAGGGACCATTCAGATCTGCAGCAGACATAATCCTTGCTTCAGCCTCACCCAGACGCCAGAGTTTATTGACAACCCTTGGCATCTGTTTTCAGGTCATTCCGGCAAAATTAAAAGAACCAGAACCTGAGCCGGGACAAAAACCTCAAGATTATGCACTATACCTATCAGACGCAAAAGCCATGGAGATTGCTGATCAAAAACCTTCTGCTGTGGTCATTGCTGCTGACACCATTGTTGTCCTGGACCAGACAATCATGGGTAAACCCCGCTCCCGAACCAATGCCTTAGAAATGCTCAAAAGTCTTCAAGGCAATACTCACAGGGTAATTACGGCAGTATCCATCCTGTGCAGACACAAAAAATTGAGAGAATCTTTTTTTTGTGAAACCATTGTGGAAATGGTTTCAGTGGAGGATGATATACTTAAACAGTATATTGAAACAGGCGAAACTGACGACAAGGCAGGAGCCTACGCCATCCAGGGATTAGGGGGTTTTCTAATTAAATCCATTCAGGGATCATACACCAATGTTGTGGGATTTCCCATTGCTGAGGTCTGGACTAAACTTTTACAACTCAAAGCAATAACTCTGCCTCAAAAGGATGCATTATGACCGCCAAGGAAAAATTCTTAAGCAACATAGCAACTCTGGGTTTTGTGGGTCACCTGCCAAAAGCTCCAGGAACCTGGGGCTCCCTTGCTGCTATGCTTCTGGCTCCCTGGCTGTTTATTCCCTTCTCTTTGACGATCAAGCTGATTGTTTTGCTGGCTTTGTTTATTATTGGATCATGGGCCTGCACAGCCGCTGAAAAAAAATTCGGTCACAAGGACCCGGGGCAGGCCATCATAGATGAAGTTTTAGGTCAATGGACCACATTTCTGTTTATAAGTTCAGCATCCATTTTTGTCCTGTGCTTAGGTTTTTTTCTATTCAGACTGTTTGATATATCCAAACCTTTTCCAGTAAGACAGTCAGAGACATGGTTTCCAGGAGGATATTCTGTCATGCTGGATGATCTGATGGCAGGAATTTACGCCCTTGCGGCCCTTACTCTGCTGCTTCAACTGATTGTGAAGCCTTATTTTCCCGGTCTAATGTAAACTTCTCTCTTTTAATAACCGAACCATGCCTGCTTATAATTAATCTGTTTACACTGATCTTTTTACCGGCCATTTCCACACCCTGCAATGCTATCTTGTGCAGAGGTGAACAACATGGAACTTCCATTTCCATGACTGTAATTTCCCTTATATCATTAAATGCAGTCATCCTGCTCAATTTTTGAGTCAGGGAAAAATAGTCTTCAAACTTAGGACAAGACAGGGAGACAACAGGCTTATCCTTTAAAAAGGTGGAAAGACCGTCTACAGCTGAAGGCACACAATCAGCTGTCAGGAAAAGATGGGAATCACGAAGAAAAGGGGAATCTTCAGGAATAAGCCTTAGCTTGATTGGCCAGTTGGGCAATGCAGAATTCTGACTTGAATTTGATGAAGCCTTTTTGCCGGGACATACTCCGAAACTTCTTGGGGACGAGGAAGGGCAACCTCTTGATCCAGGCTCATTTTCCTCAAATGGTTGGTTTTTTTCAAGATCTTCAATTCTTTGCAGGACCGCTTCTTCATCAAAAGGCTCTGCCTCACGCTCCACCATGGTCAAGGCTCCCAAAGGGCAATGACCCATGCATGCCCCAAGACCGTCACAAAACCTGTCAGCCACAACCTTGGCTTTGCCATCGATGATTTCTAAAGCAGCTTCAGCGCAGTTGACTATGCATTCTCCGCATCCATTGCATAACTCTTCATCAATATGAATAACCTTTCTTTTAACCATGATCTACCTCCGTTGTTTTTCAGATGTATAACCATGGTTAAAAGACAATCACATTGACCTGAGTCAAATAAGATATTTTTTTGCAGCTATTCGCTTATTTTTTTTGCGATTCAGTAAAGTCTGCATCCTGAGGGGCTTTGGCCACTGATGCCTATTTTGCAAACCCGGATTCTAATGATGATCGCCTTGACGCATGCCCTCTTTAATACGGTAAATGGCAGCACCGACAATGGCTACAAAATAAATAAAAATACCTGTTACACCGAAATAGCCCGGTGTTGTGCTACTGAACATATCCCTTAAAAGCTCCACAAGCATGATGGCCTCCTGAAAGATTCGCACGTTAAAAATTTCACTAATTAAAAACCAAAATAGATGCTTTTGTCAAGAATATGGTTGTCCTGTGAATAATTTGATTTTTCTTGAAACATGATGCGACGATTACGATCTTGTTCTCACAAGTACTGTTAATCTCTGCCTCGCAACTGGACTGATTTTTGAAAAAAAGAATCACGCTGTTCAGGAACAAATCCTGCTGATTCAATATAGATCTTCAGCTGATCCATGGTCAGCCCTGTAGGTGTATCAGCTCCGGCTGCATGACCAATTTTTTCATCAACAATAGTTCCATCAAAATCATCAGCACCGTACCATAAGCCAAGCTGAGCAGCCTTAATACCTGAGAATGCCCAATATGCCTTAATATGGGGGATGTTATCCAGAACTATCCGGGACACAGCTATCATCTTGAAAAAATCCACGCCATCAGGCCCTTTGGCCTTGAGGTCATTGTGCCCGGGTTGATAGGCCAGTGGAATAAAACATAAAAAACCACCGGTTTTATCCTGAAGATCCCTCAAAGCAAGAAGGTGATTTATCCGGTCATCCCAGGATTCAACATGGCCAAATAGCAGGGTGCAATTAGTTGGGATGGAAAGTTTATGAGCAGCCTCATGAATTTCAAGCCACCTCTCGCCGGAAACTTTTTCAGGACAGAGTTTCTGACGCAGCTCAGGAGAAAAGACTTCTGCTCCTCCACCTGGAAGGGCATCCAATCCGGCACTGGCAAAGTCAGACAATATTCTATCATGAGAAAGATTATATTTATCAGATAGAAAGGCAATTTCAACGGCAGTAAAAGCCTTAACCCTGGCCTTTGGTCTGATTTTCTTCACCACCCGCAACATATCTAAATAATAATCATATTCCAGTTCCGGATTTAAACCGCCTACAATATGGATTTCATCAATAGATTCATCGAGTCTTGACTTAATGGATTCTTCCACCTGCTCAATACTCAAAGTGTATGCGCCTTCCTGCCCCTGGCGCTTACTGAAGGCGCAAAATCTGCAGGCATTGGCACAAATATTTGTGAAATTTAGATGCTGATTGTAAACGAAAAAGGCCTTTTGACCATAGAGCTTAGTCCTGACGGTGTATGCTGCCTGACCAAGATCATGCATGGATGCATTATCTATGAGTTCCAAAGCTTCAATGCCGCTTATTCGTTTACCTTCTGAGATTTTCTTGATTACTGGATAAGAACTATTCATAGGAAAAAACCCACCTGGGACCGGAAAGCGTGTTATCCAATGAAAACTCGCCTACGATTTTTCTAAGTAAAGAAACTTCTTGCACAGGACCTTCTATGAGCACAGCTTCCCCTTTCATTCCGGCAAGCTCCATTGCCAGATTTCTGGCAACCTCAAAGCCCCCCAGCATATCAACAAGACCAACATTAAGGGCCTGGCGACCGGTAAGGGCTCTGCCGTCAGCCAGAACAGCAACTTCCTGAACATCCATATTCCTGCCTGCAGCCACATCCTGAACAAACTGATCATGCAGGTCATCCATAAGATTTTGAAAATAAGCCCTTTCCTTTTCAGTCATGGGCCTGGTTACTGTGCCTGCATCCTTGTACTCACTGCTGTAGATTGCCTGATCCTCGATCCCGATTTTTTTCAAAAGTTCCTGCATATTGGTCAAGTTGGCCTTGACCCCGATATTTGCAGTGAGTGTACCTGGATTAGCCACAATCTGATGGGCTGGACTTGCTACATAATATCCACCTGATGTAGCCATGGATCCCATGGATGCAATGACAGTCCTGTCCTGAGCCAGATTTCTTACAGCCTGGTATATTTCCTGGGAAGGACCTACTACTCCACCAGGGGAATTAATCCGGATTATTACTGCCTTTACGGAATCATTATTCTTCAGTTCATTAATCCAGTCTATTACTTCCCTGGATTCAGCAATCAAGCCGGAAACATTAACCACTCCAATTTTAGGGCCACCCCTCAGCTTGGATTTATCACCGAAAAAGAGTAAATTAAAAACGGCCATAGCCATCATAAAGATGGCTACAGCCGCAATTATCAACATAAATCCAAATAAAAGAGGATGACGTTGGCTGAACTTATTCTGACTGGTTTTCTCCATCCCCTGCTTCCAGTTTTTGTCTGATGAGGTCACCCAGGTTGCTTCCAGAGGGAGCAGCGCCTACTTTGGCCTTCTGTTCACCGCCTCTTTTTTTGTCCTCTTCTTCCTGCTGCTGCTTAATGGACAAACCAAGACGCCTTTCATCCGCACTTACATGAATAACCTTGGCCTGGATTTCCTGGCCTTCTTCGAAGGATTCTTTAGGACTTTTGACTTTTTTGCGGCTCATTTCTGAAACATGAACCAGCCCTTCAATCCCTTCCTCTACTTCCACAAAAAGACCGAAGTCTGTGATATTAGTAATTTTACCGGTAACAGTAGTACCCACAGGATAATGCTTGGGTACATCTAACCAGGGATCTTCAGACAGCTGTTTGATACCAAGGGTGAATTTCTCGTTTTCCTTGTCTACAGTAAGGACCTTGGCCCTGACCATCTCACCGTTTTTAAACATTTCAGAAGGATGGCGTACCTTTTTGGTCCAGGACATGTCAGAAACATGAATCAGTCCATCAATTCCATCTTCAATACCTATAAAAAGACCGAACTCTGTAATGTTTTTAATGGGAGCTTCTAAGATTGTTCCCTCTGGATACTTTTCTGCAACAACATCCCACGGGTTGGGATTAACCTGTTTCATACCCAGTGATATGCGCTTGCGCTCTGAATCAATGCCCAGAATGATAATTTCAACTTCGTCTCCGGGCTTGACCATCTGTGAAGGATGTCTAAGCTTCCTGGTCCAGGACATTTCAGAAATATGCACCAGACCTTCAACGCCGTCTCCAAGCTCTACAAAAGCACCATAATCTGCAAGGTTGGTTACCTTTCCGGTAAACTTCTCACCTTCAGGATATTTGGCATTAATATCTTCCCAGGGATCAGAAACCAATTGTTTCAGCCCGAGAGAAACCTTCTTTTCATTTGGATCAAAGCCAAGAACTTTCAATTCCAGCTCATCACCCACCTGAACCATTTCCTTGGGATGACGGATTCTTTTCCAGGACATATCTGTTATATGCAACAGCCCGTCCAGACCTCCGAGATCAATAAACACGCCGTATTCAGTAACATTTTTGACCCTTCCGGTTACTGTCTGGCCTTCTTCAATGGTATTAAGAAGGTCTTCTCTCAATGATTCTCTTTCTTCTTCAAGGAGCACCCTGCGCGAGATTATTACATTGCTTCTGCGACGGTTTATCTTGAGTATTCTGAAATCATACTCCTGGTCCACAAGAGCGTCCATATCCGGAACCGGCCTTAGATCACGTTTCCGTCACTATCAGTAAATTCAGAAACAGGAATCTGGCCTTCTGATTTAAAGCACACATCTACCAGTATGTAGTCTTTTTCAACCCTGACTACTTCACCGGTAACAATTCCTCCCTCCTGGACTTCACCAAAATCAGCATTGAGGTAGTCCTCCAGGGCGGATTCAAAATCCATCTCTTCCTCAAAATTCTCATCTTCAAACTTCTCATTCACCACAACATCGTTGTTTGCGTTTTCCATAAAAAAACCCCCTAACACACAAATAAATTTGAGCACAAATATCAGATACCTTTCACATTGACAACAAGAAT
>JBHEPK010000039.1:7194-12664 GCA_046260325.1 Desulfonatronovibrio sp. | reverse complement strand
CCTTAGTAGTGAACAAGCTTCGTGGTACATTGCAGGTAACTGCTGTTAAGGCTCCAGGCTTTGGTGAAAGACGCAAAGCTATGCTGCAGGATATTGCTGTTCTTACTGGTGGTCAGGTTGTTTCAGAAGATCTGGGAATTAAGCTGGAGAATGTAACAGCAAATGATCTTGGAAGTGCCAAGCGCATCGTAATTGACAAAGAAAACACAACAATTGTCGACGGCTCAGGCAAAGGTGATGAAATTAAGGCAAGGGTTAAACAGATCCGCGCTGAGATTGATGAAACCACTTCTGATTATGATCGCGAAAAACTTCAGGAAAGACTGGCCAAGATTGTTGGTGGTGTAGCTGTAATCAATGTAGGCGCAGCCACAGAAACAGAAATGAAAGAAAAGAAAGCCAGGGTTGAAGATGCCCTTAATGCAACCAGAGCAGCTGTAGAAGAAGGCATTGTTCCTGGTGGCGGTGTTGCTTTTATTCGTGCACTGCCAGCATTGGATAAGGTTAAGGCTGCAGATGAAGATGAAAAAGCTGGAGTTGAGATTGTGCGTAAGGCCATTGTTGCTCCTCTTCGTCAGATCTGCCTCAACGCCGGCTTTGAAGGTGCCCTTATCATAGAAAAGGTTAAAACTTCCAAGGACGGAGATGGATTTAACGCAGCAACCGGTGAATACGAGGACTTGATTAAGGCAGGGGTAATTGATCCCAAAAAGGTCTCTCGCATCGCTCTTCAGAATGCATCATCCGTTGCTTCTCTGCTTATGACTACAGAAGCAGCTATTGCTGAAAGTCCAAATGACAAAAAAGAAGCACCAGCCATGCCCGGTGGAATGGGCGGAATGGGTGGAATGGGCGGAATGTACTAATTCCCCTGTTTTTTATATATACTGCAAAAAGGCCGGACCAATGTCCGGCCTTTTTTTTGGACAAAATTATCATGAACTGAGTCCCTCTGCGCAATCACTTAATGCTTGCCCTTACTCTTGTCTTTGGGAGCATTTCCAGTTATGGACTTTTACTCTTATGGTTAAGAATACAGATAATCTTTTTCAGCCCCATGGGGGTGATATTTTTCAGGCCGCAGATTTTTGCGGCTGTTTACCTGAAGAAATAATTGATTTCTCTGCTAACATTAATCCATATGGTCCTCCAATTGGTTTAAACTCTGCTTTGACAGAAAATCTGCTGAAGATAGGGCATTATCCAGAGCCTTACAGCAAGAGTTTGATTGAAGAGGCATCCAGATTTTTTCAAGTTCCTTCTGAGATGATTATTGCTGCCAATGGAGCTACAGAAATTCTGGATATTATTCCGAGAATATTTGTACGAGAACAGGCCTTAATATCTGTGCCTGCATATGCAGGTTACCTGGAATCAATTAGAAAAAATAATCTTTCTGTCAAATATGTATCCTGTTCAGACCCTCAGGATATACTTTCCACAACTACTGAAAATATTACCCAGGCCCTTGATTCCAAATCAATTATTTTTCTTGGACGTCCAGGAAATCCCGCCGGGGATATCGTAGATGCTGGATTCCTCAAATCCCTTATCACAGATAATCCTGAATCATTTTTTGTAATAGATGAATCCTTTCTGGATTTTGTTCCCCAGGAGAAAAGCTTGGTCTATACTGGCTTTGAAAATTTACTGATTGTCCGCTCCCTGACCAAAATATATACCATACCTGGGCTTAGACTGGGACTTGCCATGGGCCATCCCCAAATAATGAACAGGCTGAGGCAATTTTTATCACCCTGGTCAGTAAATTCTCTTGCCCAGGCAGCAGGAACCTACTGTCTGCAGCAGAAGGATTTTATTAAGGACAGCATAAGTAAAATAAGCCTGTCTAAACAGGCGTTAGTTAAGTGTCTTAAACAGATTCCCTGGATCAAAGTGTTTAAAGGGCATGGGAATTTTTTGCTATGCCGCATCAGAGATTCAAGATTTACTGCCCATGAGCTATGCCTCAAACTTCTTTCCCAAAAGATCCTCATAAGGCCTGCTTCAAATTTTTACGGCCTGGATAAATATTTTTTTCGCATTGCCGTCAAAAATGATGCAGATAATCATTATTTATATTCAAGTCTTAAATCCATTGAAAAGGGTACTGTGCGATCAGCTCCGTCCAGGATTTCCAGGCCTCCAACGCCTGCCATTATGTTTCAGGGAACCTGCTCCGGGGCAGGTAAAAGCCTCATGGCCGCGGCTTTGTGCCGTATTCTGCATCAGGACGGTATAAAAGTCGCTCCATTTAAATCTCAAAACATGTCTCTTAACTCCTATGTAACACGGGAAGGTCATGAAATGGGCAGGGCCCAGGTTGTTCAATCCATTGCCTGTGGCCTTGAACCGGATTCGCGAATGAATCCGGTCCTTTTGAAACCATGTTCAGAAACTGGATCACAAGTGATTGTTCAGGGAATATCTCAGGGCAATATGGAGATTAATGACTATATCAGATACAAAAAAGGCCTTTTTAACAGGGTTCAAAATATTTATGATGAATTTTCTGCAGATTATCAGGTAATGGTTTTGGAAGGTGCAGGCAGCCCTGCGGAGATCAATCTCAAAGAGCATGATATAGTAAATATGAGGATGGCCCGTCACGCCGACGCAAAGGTAATACTCGTGGGAGATATCGACAGGGGGGGGGTTTTTGCCTCTTTTCTGGGAACATATCAGATGCTTCTGCCATGGGAAAAAGATCTGCTCTCGGGGATGATTATTAATAAATTTCGCGGTCAGGAAGAGCTTCTTCAAAGCGCCATTGATTATACTTCAAGAAAAACCGGCAAAGAATTTTTCGGGGTTGTTCCATTTTTGAATAACTTAAAGATTCCTGAAGAAGACTCTGTTGCTTTCAAGAATCACTATTCATCCCTGCAACCCCAAAGTTGTAACTGCCTGCACATAGGTCTAATAGATCTTCCTCATATATCCAATTTTACAGACTTTGATCCCTTGAGTGCAGAGCCGGATGTGACCATGACAATAGTTCGAAACCCCGCAGATTTTCGCAAGGATTTTGATATAGTTATTGTTCCGGGCAGCAAAAGTGTAATATCAGATCTAAACGCTCTCAAGGCTTCAGGTCTGGATAGACAGATTCAGGAATTTGCTAATCATCCAGGAAAAGAAGTAATTGGAATATGCGGTGGATTTCAGATGTTTGGATCAGGTATCTCGGATCCTTATGCCCTTGAATCGGAAATTGATTTTACTAAGGGACTTGGACTTCTGCCTTTGGAAACTGTGATTAAGGAACACAAGATTCTTAAGCAGGTCAGCCTGCCCTGGAATGATGGGTCGGGTAATTCGCTATATGTTAAAGGCTATGAAATTCATCATGGAAGAACAACCATAACCGGTCCTGTGCACCAGCCAATCAAAAATCCTGATGGAGAAATTTTGAGTGCGGCTCATGTATCCCTGCATGTCTGGGGTACTTATATTCACGGTGTTTTTGACGATGATCAGCTACGCAGGCATCTGCTGAACAGGGTTCGAATGAGGAAAGGGCTTCAGCCATTAGAGGGGGTTCAGAGTCATTACGATGTTGACCAGGCTTTAGACGATCTGGCCCTTGCTGTGAGACGCAGCGTAGATATAAAAGGTCTCTATTCTTTGCTTGGAATTGGTTACTGATGATTATAGTCCATCATTCCGCCCTTAAGAACATATACTCTTGAAAATCCCATATCCTTCAGGATATTATATGCCGCCTGGCTGCGGTTCTGGGTGCGGCACAAAATAACAATTACAGCATCTGATTCAGGATTCAGGGATAGAATACCCTGTTCTATGTTTCCAAGGGGGATATTGACTGACTCATTAATCTTTCCCAGGGGGCCTTTTCTTTCATGGGGTTCCCGAACATCGATTATCAGGACATTTTTGTTATCAAGGATTAGTTTTTCAAGACCGCTTTGATCAACGAAATAAGTTTCTTCCTGAGCACAGGCCTGGAAAAAAAATAGAAATGAAATCAAAGCACAAAGAATAATGATTTTTATGATGGGACAAAGTTTCATGGTATATTAAGCATGATATTAAAAGGGCAAAAGAAATCTGAGGGGATTGTTCAAATTGATGGATAGCTCAGATGAGACCTTTGGCCTGGTTTTGAGTGATATTGAAAGCAACAGAAAATAGATTGTGGATAAAGTCAACATATTCTACGGAAACATTGGGTGGAGCACTGATTCGGGCTGGAGCAAAATTAACAATACCTTTTATGCCTGCTTCCAGAAGGTAATTGGCTGCTCTTTGTGCTCTTTCAGGCGGAGTAGTGATAATGCCTATTTCAACATAAAGTTCTTTTGTTTTTTCAGGAAGTTTACTTGAACAGATTACTTCAAGACCGGCAATTTCTTCGCCGATTTTAAATGGGTCACAGTCAAAGGCTCCAACTATTATAAAACCTCTTTTTCTGAGTACTCCATGTCTTAACAAAGCTCTTCCCAGATTACCAACTCCAACCAGAACTACATTCCAGGTCCTGTCAAGGCCGAGGCTCTGTTTTATAGCTTCCTTCAGTTCAAAAACATAGTAGCCTACGCCTCGAACTCCAAACTCTCCAAAGTAGGCAAGATCTTTGCGAATCTGTGATGGGTTAACGCCGCAGGCATTTGCAAGCTTTTCTGATGAGACTACTTTGACACCCTGCTGCTCCATCCCTTCCAATTCCTGAACATATACTGCAAGTCTGGAAATGGTTGCTCTGGGTATGCGATCGTGCTTGAGGTGTGTCATAGTGAAATATTTAACAATATAATGTTTTAAAAAAAGGGGAAGGATTGCTCCTTCCCCTTTTGAGAAGTCTTACATAAAGGGGTTAGCAAACAGAAGAATCAGGTTAATAACCAGAGCATAAATGGCCAGAGACTCAATCATGGCCAGACCGATAAGCATGGTAACAGTGATCTTACCGCCAGCTTCTGGATTGCGTGCTGTGCCGTCGCATGCAGCCTTGAGACCAAGACCCTGGCCAATGCCGCAACCAAAAGCTGCTATGGCCATACCAATTGCTGTGGCCATGGCGATGCTGGAAATAACCTCGGGAGCAGCGTCAGCAGCAAAAGCAACACTGGCCAACCCTACAAGCAAAACTGTGTTCACAAAAATCAAAAAAGACTTACGCATTTCAAAAACCTCCTAATAATGATATTTAATTGGCCAAATGACCATTTCCCCTGTAAGTTATTGCTCGATTAATGAGCTTCTTCAAAAGCGCCCTTGAGATACATCATGGACAGCATAAAGAAAATAAAGGCCTGCATGGTTTTCATAAGTAGAAAAAGCAGGAAGATAGGCAGTGATCCAAGTAGAGGTGCCAAAAGAAACATTAGGGCGATAACAATTTCTTCGCCGCGTATGTTCCCAAAAAGCCTGAGTGTAAGCGAAAGCGGCCTGGCAATATGACTGACTATTTCAATGGGAAACATAATAGGTGCCAGCCACCAATAGG
>JBHEPK010000039.1:0-7184 GCA_046260325.1 Desulfonatronovibrio sp. | reverse complement strand
CCAATAGGGTCCGGTAAAATGTTTAATGTATGATGCGCCGTGGAGTTTGATGCCCAGATAATTATAGTAAAAGAATACAAATAATGCCATGCCTGCATTGGTATTGATGTTGGCGGTAGGAGCATCAGAACTGGGAAAGAGACCAATAATATTACAGAACCAGATATAAATAAACAGGGTGAAAAGTACAGGAAACACTTTACGGCCAGATTCTCCCATGTTTGCTACTACAAAGTCTTCTGCTGACTTAATTAAAAACTCAAAGACATTTTGCGTTCCCCTGGGGACCAGGGTTAGCTTTCTGGTAGCAAGCCAAGCCAGAACCACAAGCAGAATTATTACTGCCCAGGAGTAAAGGACATGGGCTGGTATGATGCTGTGACCGTAACCGTCCCCCAAGCCGAGAAGCATGGTGAATTTTTCAAGAATTAAAATTTGATGCAAGTCGCCCGCCATTTATTAAGCCTCCTTGAGTTTTTGACCAACCAGAGTGGCGCCAAAGATTAAAACATTTAACAGAACAATACTCAGTCCTAAAAGTAAAGAATATATATTCGCATTCCAGTGAACAATGGCAAAGTACAATATCAGGGCTGTTAACCCCAGCCTGACATAAAAACTGAACAGAAGCGGTGTTACGGCCCCTTTTTTGATATGAACCAATTCCTGAATAAGCTTAGCTATGAAATAAAAATTAAAAGTTCCAAGCATTGCACCGGTAAAAAATCCGATAAACGCTGAGCCATAAAAAAAAATCAGAAATAAAATTGAACCAAGTACACTCAGGTAAATCTGGTTGCGCACCAAAAGCCTTACCTGAGGAAGAATAATCCCTCTGCGGTGTAGAAAATTTTCAACTCTTTTGTTCATCCTGTCCAAGATCACGTTTTTTTTCTTCGTCATGAATTTTCTTGGTTTCGAGATACATGTTTTTGAACCCGGCCGCAATACCAAAAATTAGAAAACTAATTAAAAGCCAAGGCTCTGTTCCCAGCCATTTGTCCAGAAAATAACCAATGGCAAAGCCTACAAAGGTACTGGAAACAAGGTGGATGCCAAGAAGGCTTGCCTTGCCCAGATTTCCCCAGTCTGATTTGTATTCTTTTGATTTGAAAAGCATTCTGGTAATTAGTTCCTGTATTGGAGTGTTCTTGTCCACTTATTCACAAGTAAAGCAAATTAACATATGGTTTTGTCCTAAGTCAATGTATATATCTGATTGTTTTTTATTTCCTGGATAAAGATCATCTTAAAATTTTTTATTAAATTATCAGGTTGTAATGAAAATAACAATCTTGATTTTTATAAGCTACAGGGCTATATTAATAAGTTTACGTTAAATAAATTTGAGGAGTTTATGAAAAAAATTAAGCCTCTTTCAATATCAAAGCTTGCTGTTTCCCTTGCCCCTTCAAAGCTGAGGTATTCTCAGACCAAGTTTGCCCGTACAGGGTCTTTTGATTCCAGAAACTGTCAGCAAAGAGCATTTGAAGCTCTTGAACTGGCTCTTACAATTACCAGGCCTGGTTATAATATTTACCTTTCGGGTGAAAAAGGACTTGGAAGGACAAGATTTGTTAAGGATTATCTTAAACCCAGAGCAGAAGCCAAAAATGTTCCATCTGACTGGATTTATGTTAATAATTTTCAGGACCCCGACCGTCCCCTTGCAATAGATCTGCCCCCGGGGATGGCCAGAAAATTTAAAAGGGACCTCGCTGCTGCAGTCAAGAAGATAAGACAGTCAATTCCTGCTGGATTTGAACAGGACTTTTATGTGCGCCGTCATGGTGACCTTATTAAAGAATACAATGATATCAGAGAAAGCCTTCTCACACGTATGGAAAATCAGGCCAATAAAAATGGATTCAGCCTGAATGTCGATGAAAATGGATCATTGACCCTGTTTCCTTTGGTAGAAGGAAAGGTGCTTTCCCCTGAAGAATTTGAAAAGCTTGATTCAAACCTTCGTACAGAATTAAAACAGGAAAGTGCAAGGATCATGGAAGCCTTGCTCGGTCTTTCAAGACAGATAACCAAAAAAGAACAGGATCTCAGGGAAAATGAAAAGCAGCTTGATCAGGAAGTTGCTGGAGAAAGAACTGACTCATGTCTTAAAGAGGTCCTGGAAAAATACAAAATTATTCCTGCCCTTAAATCATTTCTTACTGATCTTAAGAATGATATCTTAGACAATCTGGAAAATTTTAAGCCTAAGGATCCTGCCCAGGAAAGCCAGGCTGATCTGTTTGGAGGAAGCCAGGAAAGTTTTTTTTCAAGATATGAAGTAAACATTTTTGTGGACAACTCAGATACCCAGGGAGCTCCAGTACTCATTGAAGATAATCCTGTGTACTTCAATCTTTTGGGCTGCATTGAGCGAGAGTCTGAAATGGGTACTTATTATACTGATTTTACACTGCTTAAATCCGGGAGCATTCACAGGGCTAACGGTGGTTTCCTGGTTCTTCGTGCAGAAGATATTCTTTCTCAGCCTCAGTCCTGGGAAGGGCTTTTTCGTTGTTTGCGTTCAGGCAAGGCTGAAATAGACGATCCCTCAGATCATTATGAGATGGTTCGTACCAGAACCATCAGACCTCAACCAATCCCCCTTGATATTAAAATCATAATTATCGGTTCTGATGATTTATATGAAGTCCTTCTGGATGCTGATGAAAGATTTTCCAAGCTGTTCAAAATCAAGGCTCACATGCGGGAGACCATGCTTAGAAATGAAGACTCTCTTTACGAACAGAGCCTGATTCTTGCCAGGATTGCTGCAGACAATGATCTTCATCCCTTCAGCAGAAATGCCGTTGCTGATCTTATTGATCATTCATCCAGGCTGGCCGGAGATCAACAGAAATTATCCCTTAAATTGTCACAGATTTCTGAATTAATGATTGAAGCCGACGCCTTTGCTGTTATGGACAAAAAGGATTTAGTGGATGAAGACTCGGTTAACAGGGCTCTTGCGGCAAGAAAATACAGGTTGAACCTGTATGAAGATGAATTTTTATCTGAGTATGAACGTGAAGCCATTAAGGTCCGCACCACCGGTTACAGCATCGGCCGGGCCAATGGTCTGTCAGTGTCAGCGTTTGGTGATTATGTCATGGCCCTTCCCCATCAGATATCATGTACCACAGGTGTGGGGCATGGAGGAATAATGGATCTGGAACGTGAAGCAGAGCTCGGAGGCCCAATTCATACTAAAGGAATGATGATTATCAAGGGATATCTCCAGAATCTGTTTGCCCAGGATAAACCTCTGGTTCTTTCAGGCAGCCTCTGTTTTGAGCAGAGTTATGCTCATATTGACGGAGATTCAGCTTCAGGGGCTGAACTGGCCGCGCTTCTTTCGGCCCTTTCCGCAGTGCCCATTAATCTTTCATTCGCCTTTACAGGAGCAGTGAGTCAGTCAGGAGCCATCATGGCAGTAGGGGAAGTTACCAGAAAAATTGAAGGATATTTTGAGGTCTGCAGAAGAAAAGGACTTACAGGTGAACAGGGAGTGATTATTCCCAAAGATAATTCTATTCATCTAATGCTTAATGAAGACGTAATTGCAGCTGCAAAAAAAGGTCTATTTAAAATATATCCTGTGGAAAACATTGAACAGGCCATGGAGATCCTTACAGGCTTAAAAGCAGGTAAAAAACTTGCCAACGGGAATTTTTCGCCAGGTTCTATTTATCGAAAGGTTAATGAAAAATTCAGGGAACTTGCCCATCTTGCTGACCAGAAGGTTAAAAAAACCATTTTCAGGAAGATGAAGCCTTGATCCTGAACATTATGGAGTAAAGTACCGGAACTACCACAAGTGTAAGTACCGTGGCAAAGGTCAGGCCAAAAACTATGGCGATAGCCATGGCTACCCAGAAAGGGTCAAAAAGAAGAGGGGTCATGCCCATGACCGTGGACAGAGTAGCCATCATGACAGGCCTGAGTCTGCTCACCGAAGCATCTATTAATGCCTGATATTTTTCTTTTCCGGATTCAATGTACATATCCACTTGACCTATAAGGACTACCACGTTTTTGATGAGCATCCCTGAAAGGCTGAGTCCTCCCAAAAGTGCCAGAAATCCGAAAGGCTGGCCGGTAGTCAGGAGGCCGGCAGTTACCCCGATCATGGCCAGAGGGAGTATTAAAAGAATAATTACAGGCTGTTTAATACTGCTGAAAAGAGCAACCACTACTATGGCCATGAGCATGAAACTTATGGGCACCCCGGAAAAAACTTCTGCCTGGGAACCACTCGATTTTTCATACTCTCCTCCCCACTCCATGAAATATCCCGGGGGAAGATCAATGGATTCAATATCATCTCTGATGCGGTTCATCATATCCTGAGAATTGCCGGTAGTGGTTTCAGCCTGGGCTGTGATGGTCCTGACCCGATCCCTTCTGATAATTACCGGATCTTCCCACTTAAGTTCGGCGCTGGAAATGGTCTGGCCAAGGGGCGTCCCCGTGTTGTCATCCATGGAGCGTACATCTAATGTAAGAAAATCTTCAATCCTTTTTCTGTATTCTGATGGAGGCCTGAGTATTATGGGCATAAGCCTGTCTTCTTCCCGGTAAACTCCAATTCTTACACCATCATAGCCACGCTTGAGTGCTCTGGCCACATCTTCACGGTTTACTCCGGTTCTTATGCCTCTGGCCTGGGAATATTTCAGTTCATAAATCTTGACCTTTTGTCTCCAGTCATCCCGAACTTCGCTGGAATCGAAATCAGCGCGCATTATTTCTTTAGCCTGTTCAGCCATCTGCCTGAGAACATCTCTGTCCTTACCGCTGAACCTCACTTCTACCGGAAATTCCACAGGAGGTCCCATGGGAAATTTCCGAACTCTGGGTTCTGCATAAGGAAAGTTTTCCAGGAGATACTCCTGGGTGAATTTTTTGATATTATCAAGGTTGGCAGAGTCATCAATATTGATGATTATTTGTCCGTAAGAGCTCAGAGGAAAGCGCGGCTCCATGGGCAGATAAAATCTTGGTGCTCCCTCGCCAATGAATGATCCAATGGAAATTATATTATCGTGGTTAAGAAGCTCTTTTTCAATAATAGCCATATCCTCGGATAAGGCCTCAATTCTTGATCCTTCCGGCAGCCAGTAGTCAAGTTTAAGCTGTGGTCTTGTAGATGGCGGAAAAAAAGATTTTTCTACCCTGGTAAATCCAGCGAGGGAAATTAAAAAAAGAACAGCCATAAATGTCAGAATCAGTTTTTTTCTGCTAAGGCTCCATTCAAGAATATGTCTGTATATCTGATACATCCTTCCGGAATGGGGATCAGTTTTTATGCTTTCTTCATCCAGATCCTTGCCAAGAAACATATGACACCACAAAGGAGTCACACTCATGGCCAGAAACCAGCTCACCATTAAAGACACAGCAATAACTATAAAAAGACCTCTGGTGTATTCTCCAGTATCATCTCCGGCCAGGACTATGGGCATAAAGGCAAATACAGCCACCAGGGTAGCGCCGAGAAGAGGCCAGGCAGTTTCTTTAATCGTCTGCCCTGCTGCTTCTATTTTTTTAACCCCGGTCTGCATTTTTACCACGATACCTTCAGTGACCACGATGGCATTATCCACCAGCATTCCCAGTGCAATAATCAATGCGCCCAGAGATACCCGGTCCAGATCCATGCCTATGTAGCGCATCATGGCAAAAGTTATGAGAATTGTCAGGATCAGGCCATTTCCGATGATTAGCCCGCTTCTAAGCCCCATAAACAAGAGCAAAAGGACCACCACAATGGCTACTGCCTGAATCAGGTTGAGCATAAAGGAATTTATGGCCTGATCCACCTGATCAGCTTCAAAAGCAACATAATCAGTCTCAATGCCGGCAGGGAGTCTTTCTTTGAGTTCTTCAAGCTTTGCAGTTACTTCCCGGCCCATCTCAATTACATTTCCCCCGGAAACAGTTGATACGGCAATCCCTATGGCCTGCCTGCCATTAAAGCGCATCATGCTGGTAGCCGGCTCCACCAGCCCTCTGTATACTCTGGCCACATCACGGAGCAGAACCATATCTTCATTGCCGGATGCAGTATCAGCAACCCCAATGACCAGGTCGCCAATTTCTTCAGCACTGGAAAATTCATCTGTAAGAGAGAATCTGAGCTTTTCTCTCCCCATGTCTGCCTGGCCTGAGTCCATTACCATATTTTGCTGTTCCAGCAGTGATAAGACCAGACCCATTGGGATGCCCATTTCATTCAGCTTGGATCTTGAAATTTCAACATAAACGCATTCTGTCTGTTCTCCCCATAACTCAATCCTTGAGACCTGATCCACAAGAAAGAGTTCTTTTCTGATGAGGTCAGCGTATTTTCTCATTTCTTCATAAGAATATTCCTGACCGGTAAGAGCGATAATTACTCCGAATACATCTCCGAAATCATCCTTGATTATGGGGGGAGCTGCTCCAGGAGGAAGCTCAGGTTGAATGTCATGAATCCTGCGTCTTAAATGATCCCATTCCTGGGGCACATCCTTAGATGACATTCCTTCGTTAAGGTAAACATGAGCCACTGAGACCCCGGCTCTTGACTCAGTGCGAATGTAGTTAAGCTGGTCAAGTTTCTGAACAGCCTTTTCAATTTTTTCAGAAACCTCTTTTTCCACCTGAAGAGGTGAGGCTCCTGGGTAGGGTGTAATGACTAAAGCTACTTTAAGGGTAAATTCAGGGTCTTCCAGTTTACCCATTTTAAAATAAGAGACCAGTCCGGAAACAGCTAAGACCACTGAAATAAAGATAAATAAGGTTTTGTTTTTAATAGCCAGCTTGGCAATATTCATATCAATCTTAAAATATTTTTACAGGTTCAAGTTTGGGGGTAAAGCATGGATCTTTGAAGTGAGCGTGGTTATCATAGAGAACAGCGGCCACTAATTTTCAATGGTTCTAACTCTCTGACCTTCCTGGAGATAGTCTCCACCAGCTGTGATAACGATATCCCCTGGACTCAGGCCTGCAATAATTTTGATTCCACTGCCGGTTATCTGGCCTGCAACAACTTCGCGGGAAAAAGCTTTTTGCGTATCTTCATCAAAAATCCAGATCTTAGCCTTTTCCCCATCCATAGAAACAAGCGCGGTTTCAGGGATTGTTACTGACCCCATATCTTTACCTGGTACGGCAAATGCCACATACATATC
>JBHEPK010000038.1:0-13291 GCA_046260325.1 Desulfonatronovibrio sp. | reverse complement strand
GGATACAGCAGGCAAAACATCCCAGCATACCAGCATTCCAGCATCCCAGCATGTCCGGCGCCTGCCGGTCATTGCCATGACAGCCGGAGCCATGCAGGAAGACCGGGAGCGGTGCTTTGAGGCCGGTATGGACGATTATGTAGCCAAGCCTGTGAATATAGAAGAGCTGTGCCGGGTTCTGGAAAAGTGGCTGCCCGGGGCAGAGGTCAGAGATCAGAAGTCGGAGGTCCGAGGAGAGGAATCAGAGGAAAGCCAGAGATCAGAGATCAGAGATCAGGAGTCAGGAAGAGAAAAATGCGAGACTCGAGCAGAGAACGGAAAGCAGGAGAGCGCAAGCGGCTTTGTCTGTTCAAAACCAACGTTCGACATAGATGATCTTATGGAAATAACGGGGTATAGTAAGGAGTTTGCAGACGAGATTATGAACGTTTATCTGGATTCAACGCCTCAAAGCATAAAGTCTCTCAAAGATTCTATTGAGCAGGGAGAAATCGAAGGAGCAACGCGAGAGGTTCATTCAATCAAGGGCAGTTCAAGCACTACAGGGTGTATGGCTATGGCTGAAATTGCTGCAGAGATGGAAAATGCGGGTCGTTCCAAAGACTTAGATAAGATGAAGGCTCTTCTGCCTGAACTTGAAAGGCAGTTTGAAAAATGTATGGTTGAAATAAGAAAAACAATGACCCATGAAGACGGATAATTGCAGCGGATATGGGCCACATTTTACAAAAATTAAGTGCGCATGAGGTATCTGATCACCACAATATTTTTGAAATAGCCATAGTCATCGACTAAGAGTCTCTAATAGAAATTTTGATTTTAATTACCAACCGAGGGCCGATAAATGATCAATTCCGCAACAATCAGGAATAGATATGTTCAAATTCAAGTTCTTGCAGGTGCTTTGCTTTCCGCAGGCATACTTACAATTGTTTCTGTCCTGTATTTCAGGGAAATAAAAGCTGATTTTCCTTTGCATGGGGTCATGATCATGGAAGGGCTATTGACTTTTCTGACAGGCACTGCCCTGATACTTATTATTTGCTTTGCAAAAAAAAGGACCAAGCCTGAACAAGGCAGTATATGGATCATGCTGACCCTGGGAATTGGCTTTATTTTCATATATTCGGCAGTAGACGTTGCAGACAATTTTATGGTGGTCCATTATGGCGATGGATTACTGGAATTATTTAAAGAGATTTCCTTGTTGCTTGGGGCCACGGTTCTGGTCAGTGGTTCTTTCATCTGGATCAGGGACCTGCTGCGCACCCGTGAGCAGCTTTTAATCAGGGAGCAGAAACTTCAGGAAAGTGAGACTAAATTCAGGATGCTATTTGATTTGTATCCCGATGCAACATTGCTCATCGATGCTGAAACCGAGCTTCCTGAACAATTCAACCGTGTGGCTCATGAGCAGCTGGGTTATACCGCCCGTGAATTTTCCGGATTCAAGATTTCAGATTATGAGGCCAAGGAGACTCCTGAAGATACTTTACGGCATCTTGAACATATTGCGAAGCACGGTCTTGACGATTTTGAAACTTTGCATCGCCACAAAGACGGCAGTCTTATTGATGTTCATGTCACGGTCATCCTTCTGCATATGGAATCCAAACCTTATCTTTTGTGTGTGTTCAGAAATATTTCTGATAAAAAAACAGCAACCCTGGCTCTGGAACAAAGTGAACAACGCTTTCGCGATGTTGCCGAGGCTGCCGGTGAATATCTCTGGGAAATTGAACCCGGTGGTACATACATTTTTTTGACCTCTCGCGTGGAAGAACTGCTTGGGCGCAAGGTTAAAGAATTAACTGGGCGCTCTCCTTTTGATTTTATGCCTGCAGCAGAGGCGGAGCGTGTGGAAAAACTTCTAACCGGGTGGGCGGAAAAAAACCAGTCCTGGCAGGGATTGGAGCATCAGTCCATCCGGGCTGACGGTAAGATTGTCTGGCAGAGGGTCAGTGGTTTGCCCATGCTGGACTCTCAGGGACAACTTATCGGGTTCAGGGGGACTGGCCTGGATATTACCGCTGAAAAGGAAGCCTGGCTGGCCCAGCAGGAGCTTTCGGACCGTCTCAGTCTGGCAACGCAGGCTGCGGAGCTTGGGATCTGGGATCTGCGTCTTGATTATGATCATCTGGAATGGGATGAGGGGATGTTTCGCATTTATGGACTGGAGCATAGCCAGTTCAACAACGCGGTATCAGACTGGCATGATATGGTTCTTCCTGAATACAGGGAGCGGGCCGCTGAAGATTTTAAACAAGGTATTGCTTCGGGAAAGTCCTATTTCTCGGAATTCAGGATCAGACGGGGAGATGGTCAAATACGGCATATCATGGCTATTGCTCAGTCTATAACCAATGACAATGGCAATCCCGTGCGGGTGGTCGGTGTGAATCAGGATGTGACCGAGCGCAAACAGGCTGAGGAAAAGCTGAACGAGTACGCTCAACAGGTTGAGCGTAAGAATATCGAGCTGGATGCGGCTCTGATAAAAGCTGAAGCAGCCAGTCGCTCCAAGAGCGAATTTCTGGCCAATATGAGCCATGAAATCCGTACTCCTATGAACGCGGTCATCGGACTGAGCCAGCTTCTGCTGCAGACATCCCTTACGGATCAGCAGCGTGATTATTTGAACAAAATCAGTGGATCTTCGCGCATGCTTCTTGGGATTATCAACGATATCTTAGATTATTCCAAGATAGAGGCAGGCAAACTTGAGTTGGATATACATACATTCAGGCTGGATGAACTGCTGGATCAGATGAAGACCCTGTTTGGTCCTGCAGCAGGCAAAAAAGACCTTGAGCTTGTTTTCAGAGTTTCTCCGGATGTTCCCTATACCTTAGAAGGTGATTCCCTGCGTCTGGGACAGATTTTCACAAATCTTATGAGCAATGCAATCAAGTTTACTGAAGAGGGTCATGTGGAACTGGTGGTTGGGATTGAGAAGAAAGGGAAAGAGAAAGATAAAAAGAATTCTGGAATGCTGGAATACTGGGATGCTGGGATTGAAGGGAAAGAGAAAGATGATGCTGGAATGCTGAAAAGCTGGGATGCTGGGATTGAAGATAAAGAAAATGCTGGAACCGATAGTGCATCAGATGCGTCAGGCGCAACCAGGTCTTCCTCCATCTCGGAACCCCATGCGTTAAACATGGGACAGGAAGCCCAGAGTGAAGAGCAGGAAATTGCGGTGCTGCGTTTCGAAATAAATGATACCGGGATTGGCATGGATCAGGAACAGTTATCCAGGCTCTTTCAGGCTTTTTCCCAGGCAGACACTTCTACCACCCGCAAATACGGAGGTACAGGGCTGGGGCTGGTCATCAGCCGAAAGCTGGTGGAGAAAATGGGAGGCAGTCTAAGTGTAGTATCTTCCCCCGGAGAGGGAAGCAGTTTTTCTTTTGAGCTCAGCCTGCCTGTATCCGGAAATAGTTATGGCGATCTGGAATGTTCAGGTTTAGAAGCAGGCAGGGCCTTGGTGGTTGATGACCATGAGGCCCCCAGGGCGGTGCTTAAGGATATTCTTGCAAGCTGCATGCTGGAGGTGGAAGAAGCCCACAGCGGACAGTCTGCAGTGGATGCTGTAATAGCAGCGGACAAGGCTGGAAAGCCTTTTGATTATATTTTTATGGACTGGAAAATGCCCGGAGAACTGGATGGTCTGGGCGCCATCAAGAAAATTGAAGATCTGCATGCCCAGGATGTTCTAATGGAGAAATCGTCTCCTGTTGTTATCGTCAGCGCGTACAGCCGTGACGAACTTCCGGAACAAAGCTCTAAATGTGTTAACTGTTTTCTGAGTAAACCGGTCACAGCATCATCTGTTTTTGACGCCATGGGAAATGTCAGCGGCAAAGCCTCAAGACATCCGCGGAATAAGGAAAGCGCTCCCATACCTTCTTTTGCAAATGCTTCCATTCTCGTGGTGGAAGATAATGTTCTGAATCAGGAAGTAGTTGAGCAAATGCTGGAAAAGACCGGAGCGGTAGTCACCCTGGCCAATAACGGGGCTGAAGCTGTGGAGATAGCTGAATCTGGAAACTTCGACCTTGTACTTATGGATCTGCAGATGCCGGTCATGGATGGTTTTGAGGCCAGCCGAAAAATACTTGAAAAATCACCTGACCTGACCATTATCGCCCTTTCCGCCGCGGTATTTGAAGTTGATCGGAAAAGAGCAAAAGACGCGGGAATGAAGGCTCATATAGCCAAGCCCATTGACAGTGCCCTGCTTTACCGCACATTAACCGGCTGGCTCAAAGTCAGTGAAGGCAAACCTGAGAAAATGACTGTACCTTCAAGTGAATCGGTTGACCTGCCGGATCATTTGGAAGGATTTGATCTGGAAAAAGGGCTCAAGTCTGCTGACGGAGACAGGGCTTTTTATCATAAAATGCTGCACCGTTTCCGGGAGCAGTTATCCGGCGAGTTCGCCCGCGTTGATGAAGAGCTGGAAAAAGGTAAAACCGGGGATGGCCCCAGACTGGTGCATACCCTCAAGGGTATTGCCGGAACTGTAGGGGCTTATAATCTGGCCCGAACAGCAGAAAATATTGATCATGCCTATAAGGATGGCAGGCAGATCAGTGAACAGATGCGCAATGAATTGAGCCAGGCTGTGCAGGAAGCAAGGGATCAACTATCAGACCTTTCGCCTCTTCCGGATAAAAATCTGAAGGTAAGCCGTGCAGATGCAGAAGAGGCAATATCTGAAATGCTCAAATCCCTTAATAAAAGCGAAATGATTGACGATGAACTTTTGAATACTGCAACAGGATTTCTCAAGGCAAGCCTTGGTAGGGAAAAATCTGATAGACTTATAGAATTTATTGAAAATTTTGAATATGACCAGGCAGCTTCACTTCTTGCTGAATTATCTGCTGAAGCTGGGATGGAAATTAAATGATGCGTCAAGAACCATATTTTCCCCTGGTAAGAGTTAATCCTCAAGAAAATAGTCTACACTGGTTACCACTCGAACCTTTTTGATTTCCGGGGTGAATTGATCCCGGTCGTTTATAGTAAAAAGGCCCTGATTGGCCCTTCTGATGGCTCCGACACTGCTGCCTGAGTCACGGGCAAACTGCTGAGCTGCGTTTCGCGCATCCTGAGTGGCAAGGGCAATCATTTCCGGTTTTATTTCGGCCAGGCCGGTAAATTCAAATCTGGGCTGAAATTCATAAGAATGAATAAGTACAACTCCGGAGGATACCAGTTCACCTGCTGCAGCCATGGCCTTTTTTACAGCCTGGGACTGGTCGGTACGAACAGTTATGATGCTCTGGGCTGTGTATCTGTTGGCGGGCCTGTGCTGTTCTGAAGCACCATAAGCATGCTGATCTGTAATTCTTGGCGCGGAGATGCTGATTTCGGCCTGGCCAAGACCGTTATTTTCAAGAAATTCAAAAACAGTCTGAGCAGATTTATCCAATTCTTTCTGTATCGCTTGCAGGTCATTACCAGTAGTGCTGAAGGATATTGGCCAGTAGGCAAGATCAGCAGGAACTTCTTTTTCTGCAAATCCTTTAACACTGACGTAGCGGTCATAAGACCTGAAGTCTTTTATGGAAGAAGCTATGATCCAGGCCCCGACAACAAGCGCTGAAGCCAGAAATAATCCGGCTACGAAATTGTTTGATGCCCTGTCAGCCATATCTGTTTCTCCTTGTTAAAGTTATTGATTCATTACAGTATCTCATTTATGTCAATTATAAGCGTCCCACCCGGGCGGACCGGGATCAAACCTGCAAGTAACTTTAAATTACCTCAGCGCGAGAGAGATTGCCGCGCTCGCCCCGGTTGAATGGCTTCGCCTACACTGCGTGTATTCAACAGGGTAAAAAGACTCGCTCGCAATGACAGCTTACAGCCACAGGTGTGGTTACGCAACACCTGTCATTGCGAGAGAGCGTAGCGAACGAAGCAATCTGTATGGCAAAAGTATAAATAGATGAATTGGTTGCCTATTCGCCTTAAGTTACTTAGAAGTCAACTTGCAGTTATTCCTGATTTTTAAGACTGGAGAATAATCTATGGTCACGGAACATATTTACAAAGAGCTTTTTGAACTGTCCCCGGACGGTGTTGTCATTATTGATCCTGAAACTTCTCTGCCCATTGAATTTAATAAAGCGGCTCATGAAAATCTGGGTTACACCAGGGAAGAGTTTTTTAAGCTTGGCATAAGTGATTATGAAGCAAAAGAGAGCCCTGAACAAATTCAGGAGCGTATTCAGAAAATTATTGATACAGGTATAGATAATTTCGAAACCTTACACAAAACCAAATCAGGTGAATTGCGCAACTTTCTGGCAACTGTAAAGCGAGTTGAGTTCCAGGAGAAAAATGTTTTTTTGTGTTACTTCAGGGATATTACTGAGACTCATAAAGCTCAAAAGCAGGCCTTGGAAATTTATGAGAGGCTTCAAAAAATTGCCTCGCAAGTACCGGGTGTGGTTTATCAATACAAGGTCGGTGCAGATGGCCATGGATCCTTTCCTTATGCCAGTGCTGGAATGAAGACAGTATATGGCGTGGATCCAGAACAAGTTAGAGACGATGCAACAGCTGTAATAGAAACCATTGACCCCCGGGACATTCAAGGCGTGCTTGATTCCATAAATGAGTCTGCTCGAACTTTAACCCCATGGAATACTGAGTACCGGGTTAGACATAAAGACGGTTCAGAAAAATGGCTCATGGGCAGCGCTGTTCCTCAGCCCGGTGAGCAGGGTGAAACTCTGTGGCATGGTTTTATTGCTGATATTTCTGAACATAAGAGAACTCAGGAAGAGCTTGCTGCTAAGACGAGAGAGATGGAAGGTTTTTTTAATGTCTCCTTGGATCTTCTGTGCATATCAGATATGGAAGGTAATTTTGTCAAAGTTAACAAGGCTTGGGAAGATATTCTTGGTTATCCTGCATCTGAACTTGAGGGAACAGCATTTTTAAATTTTGTTCACCCTGATGATATTGATCAGACCCTCAAGGCCATGGAAGATTTAAGCAATAAAAATGAAATCCTGAACTTTGTGAATCGTTACCAATGTAAGGATGGGAGTTATAAATATATAGAGTGGCGTTCACATCCTTATGACAACTATATTTATGCGGCAGCCAGGGACATTTCAGACCGTATTGAAACAGAAGAAGCTCTTCGTCAAAGTGAGCAGAGGTTCAGAGATGTGGCCAATGCCGCAGGTGAGTATATCTGGGAAACCAATGTGGATGGTGAGTACATATTTGTTACAGCCAGGATAACTGATGTCCTGCAAAGACCATTGGATCAAATAATCGGTAATTCGCCTTTTGAATATGTATATGAACAGGACAGACAAAAAGTAATAGATTATTTTCTGGATAAGGCTGCGAGGAACGAGTCTTTTTCAGACTTGGAACATAGAAGCGTCAGACCTGATGGTTCATTAGTCTGGCAGCGTGTAACAGGTGTGCCCATTTTTAATAGTGAGGGGATTTTGTCAGGTTACAGGGGAGCGGGACTGGATATTACCTCTGAGGTTCAAGCAAGATATAATCTTCAGGAAAATGAGCAGAAGTTTCGCGGTCTTTTTGAAATGTCGCCCCTTGGCATAGGCCTTAATGATATGGAAACAGGCCAGTGGCTGGATTTTAATCAGTCTCTTTTAGAAAGCACAGGTTATGATGAAGATGAATTCAGGAATTTAAGTTACTGGAATCTTACCCCGAGGACGTACGAAGCCCAGGAAGGGGATCAGCTCAAAAGCCTTAAAGAGACAGGATATTTTGGTCCATATGAAAAAGAGTATATCAAGAAAAATGGACAGAGATACCCGGTACTTTTAAGTGGGATGCTTATCAAAGACGGCTCAGGCAAAGAGATGATCTGGTGTATTATTCAGGATATTACTGATCGAAAAAATTATGAAGAAGCCATCCTGCGCAAGGAAAAAGAAATAAGGAGCATGACTCAGGCTTCTCTCGATGCATTAATAATGATTGATTCCACAGGCATTGTCACATTCTGGAACAGGGCAGCAGAAAAACTTTTCGGTTACAGTGAACAGGAAGCCCTGGAGAGCAACATCCATGACCTTGTAGCTACTGTTCCAGACAGGATTGGTGCCTATGAAGGAATGAAGGATTTTGCCAGTACCGGCCAAGGTCAGGTTGTGGATAATGTTATGGAGTTTACTGCCAGAACAAAGGATGGGAGCCTGATTGAGGTTGAGCGCTCTGTGGCTGCTTTTGAAATGGATGGCAAGTGGCATGCTGTGGGCAGTGTCCGGGATATTGCGGATCGCAAAAAAGCCAGGGATGCTATGGAAAAGGCCAGGGATGCGGCTGAAAGTGCCAATAGATCCAAAAGCGAATTTCTGGCCAATATGAGCCATGAAATCCGCACACCCATGAATGCCATTATTGGACTTGGTCAACTGGCTCTGAACACTGACCTGAGTCCAAAACAAAAGGATTATCTGACTAAAATTGAAAGCTCATCCAAGATGCTTCTCGGCATTATTAATGACATCCTGGACTATTCAAAAATTGAAGCAGGCAGGCTGGAATTGGATGTACATGAGTTTGATCTTGATCGGATTCTGGAACAGATATCCACTCTTTTTGTTAATACAATAGAGTCCAAGGGGCTGGTTTTGTTATTCAGAGTGAAGCCTGATGTTCCCAGGGTGCTTTTTGGGGATTCCCTTCGTCTGAAGCAGGTTCTGACTAATTTGGTGGGCAACGCGGTAAAGTTTACCTCTCAAGGAGAAGTAGAAATCAGCGTGAGTGTAATCAGCAGAGAAAATGAGCAGGCAATTCTTGGCTTTGCTGTGCGTGATACAGGTATCGGCATGACCCCGGATCAGCAGACAAAGCTCTTTCAGGCCTTTTCCCAGGCTGATACCTCCACTACAAGAAAGTATGGAGGAACAGGTCTTGGGCTGATTATCAGCCAGCGCTTAATTAAAATTATGGGTGGTGATATCGAGGTAGACAGTGAAATAGATAAAGGAAGCGTATTTTCATTCAGTGCGTTTTTTGAGGTGGGAAAGCAGCAGCATTATAGTTTTGATTCATGTAACTTGTCCGAGTGTGAGGCCCTTGTTGTTGATAATCTGAATTCTTCAAGAAAAATACTTCGGGAGATATTTGAGTCATGGAATTTTAAAGTCAGAGAAGCTACTTCCGGAGAACAGGCTTTAAGCATCATTCATGATATTTTAAGAAAAGGTTGTCATTTTGATGCAGTGGTTATTGACTCTGATCTGCCTGATATGGATGGACTTAAGGCCGGGCAGCTTTTGCGTGAAGCAGAACAGGAATTTGAGGCTCTCAGACAGACCTGCATCATTTTGTCATCCGCTGGTAATTATGACCAGACTGAGTCCCGGGCCGTAGACTTTGACTTAGATAAAGTTCTAACTAAGCCCATTACTTCCTCATCCTTGTTTAATTCAATAGTAGATATCAAACCTGGAAAGCAGGAAGAAGCCCGGACTTCAAATGGTTTTGCAAACCCTGCTCCCGCTCTCAGCGGAGTCAGAGTTCTTCTTGTTGAGGACAATGCAATCAATCAGCAGGTTGCAAGGGAGGTTCTCGAGATGGCAGGGATAACAGTTTCTATTGCTGAAAATGGTCAGAAGGCCACAGAAGCAGTTAAAGGAAATGATTTTGACGCGGTTCTTATGGACATTCAAATGCCGGTTATGGATGGATTTGAAGCTACCAGGATTATTCGAGAAGATTTTCCTGACCTGCCAATTATCGCCATGACTGCGGCAGCTATGGCTCAGGACAGGGAAAAAAGCCTGGCAGCCGGGATGAACGATCATCTGGGAAAACCCATAGACAGAAATCTGTTGTACAATGCCCTTGCAAAATGGATTGATTTTGAGAAAGTGCCTGTAAAGGACCATTCATTGCCTGTAAATGATGAACACCCTGATATTCCTGAAGATCTGCCAGGACTTAATGTCAAAGACGGCTTAGATAGAGTGGGCGGGAGTTCAAGACTTTACGCAAAACTTGTAGGGGATACAGTCTCGGATTTCAAGAATGTTTCCAAAGATCTAAGTGAGTTGATTAGAAGTGATGATATTTTCAGAGCTAAGCATCTGGTTCATACCTTGAAAGGGGTGGCAGGCAATATTTCAGCACAAAATGTGTATAACGTTTCAAAAGACATAGATAATTTTTTCAAAGCTGGAAACATCCCTTCGAAGAAGATGATCAAAAATCTTGAACAGGCCATGGATGAGCTAAGTTCAGCAGTCAGTATGCTTCCGGTCAGTCAGGAAATTAAACGTGCACCTTCTACGGATATTTCCCGGGATGAACTTGAGCGTACCCTTGATCAGCTTGAAAAATTATTGAACAGAAACAGTCTTGACGCCCTTGAACTGGCAGAAACACTGAAAACCCAGCTGGATCAGGAATCTTACATGGAAGCATATGAAATGCTTATGGATAAAATTTCAGCGTTTGATTTCAAGGCTGCCTTTATCCAACTTGAAAAGATCAGAAAGATGGTGCAGATTAATTTTGCAGGATGATGCATTTTATTTTTTTGAAGACATGCTTTAAAAAGGAGTGGATATTTTGACATCCCAGGATAAAAGCGACAGAGGTACAGTTCTTATTGTTGATGATCAGCCTGTAAATATTCATGCCCTTGCTAAGCTGATAAAGGACCAATATCACATACTGGCAGCAACCAGCGGAGCCAAGGCACTGGAAATTGCTTCCGGAGATGAACCTCCGGACTTGATTCTTCTGGATATAATGATGCCCAATATGGATGGCTATGAGGTTTGCCGTCGTCTCAAAGATACAGAAAAAACCAATGACATTCCTGTTATTTTCGTAACGGCTAAGGATTCGGCTGAAGATGAAGAAATGGGATTCAGCCTGGGTGCGGTTGATTATATTTCCAAGCCGTTTAATCCTGTTATAGCCAAGGCCCGGATACGAAACCAGATAAATCTGAAAATAAAAACAGATATGCTGGAAAAGCTCTCCATGTATGACGGCCTGACTGATATCCCCAATCGCCGTTTTTTTGAGGAAAGTCTGGAAAGAGAATGGCGGCGTTCTAAAAGGCTTTCCAAGCCCTTATCAATACTCATGATGGATATTGATAACTTTAAGCCATACAACGACAATTATGGACATGGTGCAGGGGATGACTGCCTGAGAAGTGTTGCCAGGACTTTAAAAAATACCCTTGTTCGTCCTACTGATCTGATAGCGAGGTATGGGGGAGAGGAATTTGTAGCTTTGCTCCCGGATACTGATCATCAGGGAGCCTTGCACGTGGCTCAGGAACTTTGTTCAGCAGTGCAGAATTTGGCAATTAAGCATGATTACTCGCCAACTGCTTCGGTAGTAACAATGAGTGTGGGTGCAGCAGCATATTCCAGTGATAATTCCGTAGAAAGCAGAGAAAAATTGCTTAAGATGGCAGACCAGGCCCTTTATCAGGCCAAGGAAAATGGAAGAAATCAGGTTTACCCTTAAAGAGAACAATAATGTCAGATAAACATAATTTACGTCCCAGGGTGCTTGTGGTTGATGATGTACCTCAGAATGTCAGGATCATGGCTAAGATTCTGGAACAGGAATACGAAGTCCTTGTTGCTTTGAATGGGTCTGATGCCCTTGATATATTAAAAAATGACAACCGGCCTGACCTGGTCCTTTTAGATGTATTAATGCCTGGTATGGACGGTTACGAGGTCTGCAGAAAAATTAAAAATGACCCAGATATCAGCAATATCCCCGTAATTTTTGTAACAGCCAAATCAACATCTGAAGATGAAGCTTATGGCTTGAGCCTGGGCGCTGTTGACTATATTACCAAGCCGTTGCGCATTCCAGTGGTGAGAGCCCGGGTGAAGAATCATCTCGAACTGCTTTGGGCCAGGAGGGCTGAAGCAGAGGCCACAAGAAAAATTTCCAGAGAAGTTGAATCCATGTACGATCTGCAAAGAAGCATAATGCCTGCAGGTTCATATAAATCTGGCAATCTTTCAGTACATGGTCTTTACATTCCTTCTGGTATTTCCAGTGGAGATTATTTTGATTATATCCCATTGGAGGGAGGAGGAGTTCGATGTGTGGTCGCGGATGTTTCAGGGCATGGAGCAAGGGCTTCCTTTATTATGGCCATGGTCCGCACAATATTTCATTTTGATGACCACCAAAACCTTCCGTTGGCCGTTCTAACTGAGAGGCTTAACAGGCAGCTTATTCAGACGGTGGGTAATGATGGAGACTTTGTTACAATGTTTGCCATTGATATTATGCCTGACGATGATCTGGCAGCATATATCAATGCAGGCCACTGTCCAGGATTTCTCCATAATAGTGACGGGTTCAAGGAAATTGAACCAACAGCTCCTTTGCTTGGCTTATTTGAAGAAGATATCCCGGAAACACTGCTTTCACTTGGCGGAGCGTACAAGCTGCTGCTTTATACTGACGGCATTTATGAATGTACTATAAAAGGTGCTGATATTTTCGGATATGATCGTTTCAGGGATTTGTGTCAGGTCCTGCTTTCGGGTGATAAGTTTGATCTTAAGTCTCTGCCTGGAGTAGTAGCTGATTCAGCTTCTGACATTGTGGGTTTTGATGATGATTTGACAGCGCTCTATGTTCAAAAGAAATAAGCTCTGTAGTTGAAAGTTTTAAGCTGAAAGCTCAAAGTAAAGTCAAAGAGTAACTTATTCTAAAGCTGGCTATGCCCGCAACCCAACTAAAGAAAAGAATTTTTTGACAGGATTAACAGGATTAAGAGACTGATTAAGAGAAAAACATTTTTGTCCTGGCCGGAATCCAGGCCAAAAGGTTATCACTCGCCTTTGGCGATGGTTAATGCAATCTGCGGCTTCCGGCCGCTGATTGCTTATCCTGCAAATCCTGTTAATCCTGTCTAAGTTTCTTGTTTTTTATGACAGGGTTTCAAGAATAAGTTACTAAAGGAGAGTGCTATGTCAATTTCTTATCAATCAAGAGTGATAACCGGGATTACAGTCCTGGCGGTTATCTTTCTCTTGCCCTTTGCCGTTTTTGCGGGAGGACAGAGCGAAGCATCCCGAGATGCGGGTGCCGAACTGACCTTCGGTTCCTGGAGAACCGATGATGTACGGCAGATAAATGCCCTTATCAACGAATTCAACAAGGAACATCCGGATATCAGGATCAAGTTCGATCCAACTAATCCTCCGGACTACAACGCAACGCTCCGCCTTCAGCTGGAACAGGGAACAGGCCCCGACATCTTCTATGCACGATCCTATGC
>JBHEPK010000037.1:0-13454 GCA_046260325.1 Desulfonatronovibrio sp. | reverse complement strand
GGCCTGCCCAGAACAAAACCCCTCTCAAGATCTTCTTTTTCTAAGGCGTGCAGATTAACTGCTGTTCGCATGCCTGCCTGACTGTCCTGTCTCTGATCTCCATGCACCTGAAGAGACCTGACCTTGGATGTAATCTCCATGGGATAGATCATAATGTCTTCGCCAACAGAAATCTTTCCGGATACAGTTGTACCTGTAATTACAGTTCCATGACCGCGCTTGGTGAAAATGCGATCAATGGGCAGACGAAACAAATCAGAGCGGCGATGGGGCTTAAACGAAGAAGAAATCTCTTTAAGATGATTTTTAAGGATATCCAGACCTTCTCCGGTATGGGCAGAAACAGGAATAACAGGCGCTTCAGTTAAAAATGTATTTTGAAGATATTCATGGACATCTTCCTGAACAAGCTCAAACCATTCTTCATCCACCATATCCGTCTTGGTCAAAGCCACAAGCCCCGTCTCAATGCCCAGAAGTGTGCAGATATCCAGATGTTCCTTAGTTTGAGGCATTACACCTTCATCTGCAGCAATTACCAGCATTACAAAATCGATCCCTGATGCTCCGGAAACCATATTTTTGACAAATTTTTCATGGCCAGGCACATCAATAATACCGAGACGGAATTTTTCATCAAGATCAAGAAAGGCAAACCCTAACTCAATGGTTATTCCTCGCTTTCTCTCTTCTACCAGACGATCACATTCTATCCCGGTCAATGCTTTAATCAACGTAGTCTTGCCATGATCAATATGACCGGCAGTACCCATAATTACAGGCATTTCATCTCCTTGAAAAATATCTCACAACTAAAAATACCGGATTGGCTCCAGGATTAAGCAATATAACGAACAGTTACCTTTAATTCTTAAAAAATTCTTCATAAGCCAGAAACGAAGCATAAATATCCGCCTTACTGCAAATTTCAAAAGGACTGTGCATCCCCAGAACCCCTGGACCGAAATCAATTATATCCATGCCATAAACCGCAAGAAACTTGGCTACAGTTCCCCCACCGCCAAGATCAACTTTGCCTGTTTCAGCCATCTGCCAGGGTATTCCTGCCTTATTTAAAATTCCCCGCAGCCATCCGACATATTCAGCATGAGCATCATTGGCACCAACCTTTCCTCTATGTCCTGTAAACTTACAGAAAACAGGCCCATGTCCAAGGAGTGAAGCATTTAATTTTTCATGAACATCCTGATAATCCGGGTCCATGGCAGCATGGACATCAGCAGACACAGCCTTTGAATTTTCAAAAACAGTTCTTAATCTGGTTTCAGGTTCCCATTGCTCAAGAATTTCTTCTAAGCTGTACTCAAGAAATAATGATTTAGCTCCACTGGATCCTTCAGAACCAATTTCCTCTTTATCCCAGATAATAAGAACCTGGGTATATTCAGGATCTTCCTGATTCATAAAAGCCCTGTAGCCGGCAAAGGTGCAAACCCGGTCATCATGACCATATCCGCCGATAAGGCCTTTATCCAGACCTACATATCTGGCCGGACCCGCAGGAACCGCCTGCAGCTCTGCACTGTAGAAATCCTCCTCAACCATTCCAAAACGCTCATTCAAAATTTTTAAAACACCTTTTTTCACAGGATTCTTATCATTTTTCTCTGATGAGGACATGGGAATATGACCTAATATAACATTAAGCTTTTCTGCCTCAAAGGCTTCTGAAAGCTTCTTTTCAATCTGCTTTTGTGCCAGATGAGGCAAAAGATCGCCAATGGTAAAGACAGGGTCATCAGGTTTCTCCCCAATCCTGATTTCAATCTTACTTCCATCAGTTTTAACCACTACTCCATGCAGGGATAGAGGCATGGCTAACCACTGATACTTGCGAATACCACCATAGTAGTGGGTCTTGGCCAGACTGACCTGACATTCTTCATATAATGGCCTCTGCTTTAAATCCAGTCTCGGGGTATCTGCGTGAGCCCCCAGGATTCTTAACCCCTGGGCCAGAGGCTTTTTGCCTCTGCGGGCCATAATCAAACTTTTGCCTTTATGAATCTTCAAAAACCGATCTCCGTGAAACCCTTCACTAAAACCCATAGCTGAAGCTTTTTCAGCCAGCCAGGTAATGGTTTCTCTTTCAGTCTTGCACCAGCTCAAGAATTCTATATAATCAGCAGTCAATTTATCCATGGCTGCTCTATGCTCATCATCCTTGTAAACTTCCCAACAATTTCTGGTTTCAAATTCCATCAAAATAACTCCATTCTTTTTTCTATAAGCTTTTTAAAATACTCGATTGTTTTTTCCAGGCCGTCTTCTAATTTTACTTCAGGTTCCCACCCAAGTTCCTTTATAGCCAAACCGATATCAGGCCTTCTTCGTCTGGGATCATTATAGGGCAATGGCTTGAAAATAATCTCTGACCTGGAACCGGTCATACTGATTATTTTTTCAGCTAATTCCAGTATGGTCATCTCCACAGGATTACCAAGATTTACAGGCCCGGTAAAATCTTCCCGGGATTCCATCAACCTTATGAATCCATCCACAAGGTCATCAATATAGCAGAAAGACCTGGTCTGTTCACCTTTACCATAAACAGTTATGGGCTTATTGCTTAAGGCCTGCATTATAAAATTACTCACTACCCGGCCATCATTGGGATGCATCCTCGGACCATAAGTATTAAATATTCGGGCCACTTTTATCTCAAGATTATGTTGTCTGCGATAGTCAAAAAACAGGGTTTCAGCACATCTCTTACCTTCATCGTAGCAGGATCTGGGTCCAATGGGATTTACCCAGCCCCAGTAATCTTCTTTTTGGGGATGTACCTCTGGATCACCATATACTTCACTGGTTGAGGCCTGAAAGATCCTGGCTTTTACTCTTTTGGCCAAGCCCAGCATATTAATGGCCCCATGAACACAGGTTTTAGTAGTCTGAACAGGGTCAAACTGATAATGAACAGGAGATGCGGGGCAGGCAAGGTTATATATCTCATCCACCTCAATATACAAAGGGAAAGTTATATCATGTCGCAGCAACTCAAATTTAGGGTGATCCATAAGGGTTCTTATATGATCTTTCTGTCCTGTAAAATAATTATCACAACAGATAACATCATCCCCTCTTTCCACAAGCTTTTCACATAAATGCGAACCAATAAAACCTGCCCCTCCTGTAATTAGAATCTTTTTGGGAACAAGACCTTTAAAGTCGCCTTCTAACATGAACATACCTCCATTATTATTGGGATATTTGTGTTGCAAAAGCCTGTTTGAGAACTTTGCAGACTATATCGTACTCATCAGGATCCAGAGTTCTAAGATCAAGACAGAACATATCGTGTTCAATTTTACCTATGAGAGGAGGATCTGTCTGCAAAAGCCTGTCCCTGAGCTGCTCACTGTGCATGAGCTTTGACTTGATCCCCACAACAAAAGTCGGCAGGTCCTGCTCTGGGAATGCTCCTCCACCAACTCTGGACTGAGATTCAACAATATTCAACTCCAGTTCACCGTCTAAATTTTTATTTATCTTGTTTTTTAATTTGCGGGCAGCCTGTTTCAGCTCATGATCTTTCAGAGTAATCATACGCAACGTAGGCACTTCCTGCATGGCAAGTTCTGGATCAAGGTAAAGCCTCAGAGTTGCTTCAAGGGCAGCAAGGGTCATCTTATCAATTCGAATGGCCCTGTTCATGGGGTTTTTCTTAATTTTATCAATATATTCTTTTTTACCAACAATGATACCGGCCTGAGGACCACCAAGAAGTTTATCCCCGCTGAATGATACCACAGAAACTCCGTCCCTGACTACCTGCTGAACCGTTGGTTCAGGCATGAAATGATAACCATGGGCTGCAAAATCAAAAAAATTCCCGCTGCCCATATCTTCTATAACAGGAAGGCCGTGCTTTTCTCCCAACGCTGACAACTCCTTGAGGCTGACTTCCTTGTGAAACCCGATAATCCGGTAGTTGGAAGTGTGGACTTTAAGCAAGGCACCTGTCTCGGGATTTATGGCATTTTCATAATCTTTAAGGTGTGTCCGGTTGGTTGCCCCGACCTCTCTAAGATGAGCACCGGACTTGGCCATTACATCAGGAATTCTGAAGGAACCACCTATCTCAACTAACTGGCCCCTGGAAACCACCACCTCCCTGCCCTTAGATAGGGTATCCAAGATAATAAGTACAGCCGCAGCATTATTGTTAACCACGAGCCCGGCTTCAGCCCCGGTAATGCGGCAGAGCATCTCTTCCACATGGCTGTATCTGCTTCCTCTTTTCCCCGTATTTAAAGAAAATTCAAGGTTTGAATAATGAAGACAGGCATCCCATACCGCTTCAGCAGCTTTCATATTGAGAATCGAACGACCGAGATTGGTATGAATCACTACTCCTGTAGCGTTAATTACTCTTCTGAAATGAGGTTTGGAATGAGCTTTGAGATAAGCATCAAGTCTAAGCCTGAACCTTGAGGGGCTAAGTTCACCTTCATTAGTTATAACACCAGATTTAATTTCCTCCCTGCAAAGAACCAGGAAGTCATTGACAAGATCACGGATAAAGGCCCTGGGAAAAGATTTATATGTACCCTCAGCAGCAAGTTCAGTAAGGACAGAATCTACCGAGGGCAGCAATCTATATAAACTGGACAAAAAAACCTCCTGAATAATTTAACAACCATTCTCGTATCTGTTCAGCACATTTTTCAACACGCTGATATACCATGGCTGTTCCTAATCTCAGACAAACCATTAGTCAACGAACAAGCCACTCAGGAAAGGCCTCGTACACCATCCCCAGCAAATAAAGAGAACCGCAGACAAGTACGGGACCATCACCCTCCTTCAAGTCAGATAAAAAAGCATTCACATCTGAAAGATACAGGGCATCAGGCCCCAACAAGGAAACCATATCTTCCCCGGGCATGGCCCTATGATTATTTTTAATATCTGTTGCAAATATCCTTTCAGCTTTCAGCTGTTTAACAATGCCGCACAGTTCCTTGACATTTTTGTCGGCAAGACATGCAAAAATAACTGTTTTGAGATTAAGTCCAGTTTTTTCCAAAGCATTTTTAAGACAAAGCAATGCCTGCTCATTATGGGCACCATCCAGAATTATTAAGGGCTTTTCCTGAACAGTATGCATCCTGCCGGGCCAAAACGAATCCTTCAGGGCCCTGGCGCAAATTTTATCATCAAAATCATGCCCCATCTTTCTGGAAAATATCTCCCAGGTTAAAAGTGCTGTTGCGGCATTTTCCATCTGATAAAAACCCTTAAGTCCCAGCTCTGACTGATTTAATTCCAGATCATGATTAGATTTGAATTTGAAAGAGTCAGCACCAAAATAAAAATAATCATCCACTATATAGATGTCAGATTTTAGGTCCCGGGCTCTGCCTTTTAAAATTTCCATAGCCTTTATTTCCTGCCTGGAAATAACTGAAGGACTTCCCCTCATGGCCATGGATTTGTCTCTGACGATTTCTTCAAGACTGCTGCCCAGTATATTAGTGTGGTCAAGGCCCACAGGAGTAAACACATTAAAAACTGTCGAAAAGGCAGTTGTTGCATCATATCTGCCACCAAGACCCGCCTCGAGAATAACTATATCAACAGAATGCTTCTCAAATATCTGTACAGCCATTAAAGTCAGAACTTCAAAGTAGGTCAGGCGATTCTCATGAAAAGTTGTAAATAAATCATTGGCGGACTCAAGCCATAAATTGTCAGAAAGGATTTTGAAATTAATTCTTATCCTTTCTTTTATACTTGTGAGATGGGGAGATGTATAAAGGCCTGTTTTTAATCCATGGCTTCTACTTAAGGCTTCTAAAAAACAGGCTGTTGAGCCTTTGCCATTGGTTCCCACAATCTGAACAATTGGAGGTTTTCTTGAAAATTCAATGGAAGATTCAATGGCTTTTTTCAATCGATCCAAACCAAGATCCATTCGGAACTGTCCAAGACTGCTGAGATATTGCTCAAACGATTGAAAATTATTAAACCTTGTCAATTTGACCTCAAAATATCTTCTTGAAAAGCATAAACATCTAACCTATGAGTGTAGACCGACGATAAACTAAAGGGCAATTTTCGCCCAATTATATTTGTAAAATAATCTTGGAGGAAAAAAATGGCTTTATTTACCAGAGAAGAAGCGCTTGAATATCATAGCATGGGCAGGAAGGGCAAACTCGAAGTTATGCCTGTAAAACCATGCTCCAACCAGAAACATCTGTCCATGGCTTACAGCCCGGGAGTTGCTGAAGCATGCTTGGAAATTGCTGATGATCCTTCCAAGGTGTTTGATTACACAAACCGGGCCAACCTGGTAGCTGTTATTTCCAACGGCACAGCAGTGCTTGGTCTTGGCAATATCGGCCCCATGGCTGGAAAGCCTGTCATGGAAGGTAAGGGCGTACTTTTCAAGGCTTTTGCAGACATTGATGTCTATGACCTGAATATCAATCAGAAAGATCCGGAAAAAATCATTGAATTCGTAAAAATGCTTGAGCCTACTTTTGGAGGCATCAACTTAGAAGACATCAAGGCCCCGGAATGTTTTCAGATTGAAGAGGCTCTCATAGAAAAAATGGACATCCCTGTCTTTCATGATGATCAGCATGGCACTGCAATTATTTCAGGAGCAGGACTTTTAAACGCCTTGGAAATCACCGGCAAGAAAATTGAAAACATGAAAATGGTGGTCTCTGGAGCAGGTGCAGCTTCCATTGCCTGCTGCAAGTTCTACGTAAGCCTTGGACTGCCTGCGGAAAACATCTTCATGTATGACTCCAAAGGACTTCTGCATAAGGGCCGCAATGATCTCAATAAATATAAGATGGAATTTGCCCAGCCCAAAGATTTTGGCGCCATGACAGAAACAATCAAGGGAGCTGATGTATTTATCGGACTTTCTGTTAAAGGCATCTTAACTCAGGACATGGTTAAATCCATGGCCAAATCACCCATAATCTTTGCCATGGCCAATCCTCATCCTGAAATCTCCTATCCTGATGCCATGGAAGCAAGTCCTGACTGCATTATGGGTACAGGACGTTCTGACTATCCCAATCAGGTTAACAATGTTTCTGGCTTTCCATTTATTTTTCGTGGAGCCTTGGATGTAAACGCCCGTAAAATCAACGAAGAAATGAAGGTGGCTGCTGCCAGCGCCCTGGCAGACCTTGCCAAAGAACCAGTACCTTCTGAAATGCTCGAAGCGTACGGACTTAAAGAACTGAAATTCGGACCTGATTATGTTATTCCCAAACCCCTTGATCCAAGAATCATTGAATGGGAATCAACTGCTGTGGCTGAGGCAGCCATGACCTCAGGGGTTGCAAGATCAACTGTGGATCTTGCCCAGTACAGACTTTCCCTTAGAACCAGGATGGAACAGTCCAGAAAAAGACTTAAAGATTTTATAAACAGCTATAACCTCAATCTTTAAGCCATGCATGAAATGTCCATAGCCCACAGTCTTGTGGGCATAATACAGCAGGAAATGGCTAAGCATGAGGTTACCAAGCTGCTCAGGGTCAAGGTTAAATATGGCCGAATTTCCGCCATCGTACCTGAAGCATTGGAAACCGCGTTTGAAGCCATGACCATGGATACAGAACTTAAGGGAGCAACCCTTGAAATTGAAGAAATCCCTCTTGTTGCAAAATGCAGGGAATGCCACAAGGAATTCTCACCAGAGGGGGATCTCATGATTATGACCTGTCCCCATTGCTCAGCAGAATTCGGGCATGAAATAATTTCAGGCAAAGAACTGTATATAGACGAACTTGAAGCTGAATAGTTACAAAGAGACAACATTAAATACCATCTGGAGTTATTGTTATGCAGATCAAGGTAATAAGAAGAATATTAGAAGCTAATGATCAGGTATCTGATGATTTAAGAAACATGTTCCAGGAAAAAAAGATTCTCGTCCTGAATCTCATGAGTTCTCCCGGAGCGGGAAAAACAACTCTTCTGGAAAGTACCCTGACCGATCTTAAAAATGAATTTAACATGGCAGTTATAGAGGGTGATCTTCAGACAAGTAATGACGCCGAGCGAGTTGCAGCCACAGGGGCCCAGGCCATCCAGATCAACACAGAAGGAGGCTGCCACCTTGATGGTTCCATGGTCTTAGAAGCTGCCCGGCAGATGGAACTGGACCAGGTGGATATTCTTTTTGTGGAAAATGTCGGAAATCTGGTTTGTCCTGCTGAATTCAGCGTGGGCGAAGATTATAAGGTAACAATACTGAGCGTAGTGGAAGGTGATGACAAACCTGAAAAATATCCCATGATTTTTGCTGAATCAAAGGTTATGTTGCTGAATAAGGTTGATCTGCTTCCTTATGTTGACTTCGACCTGCAAAAGGCCTCCAATTTTGCCAGAAGCCTTAAGGATGATATTGAAATCTACCCTGTTTCAGCCAAAACGAAAGAAGGAATGGACAGCTGGTATCAATGGTTGAGAAAAGAAGTTGAAACTAAAAAATCAGCTTAAAAGGCTCACTTGATTTAACGCTTTTCTTGTTCATATTGAATTTAAACTAAAGGAATTATCAATGCAGGATTTAAAAATGGCCTCGTCTTGTGCCAGTTCATTAGACAACAAAAAAGAAGATAAAGACGCAAAACTTAAACAGAAGATGGGCAGAATTAAAAATAAACTCGTTGTAATGAGTGGAAAAGGCGGTGTGGGTAAAAGCACAGTTGCTGCCAACCTTGCTGCATCTCTTGCCATTAAAGGCTTCAAGGTAGGTCTGTTAGATATAGATGTGCACGGCCCGAGCATACCCAGACTTTTCAGCTTATCATCTGCAAGGCCGCACATTGAAAAAGACTATATTGAGCCGGTTTCCTGGGGAAACAATTTATGGGTTATGTCCCTGGGTTTTATGCTGCCCGACAGCAAAGAAGCTGTAATCTGGCGTGGACCGGTAAAAATGACTTTGATTCGTCAGTTTCTCCAGGATGTAGCCTGGGGCGATCTGGATTACCTTATAGTTGACTGCCCTCCCGGGACAGGTGATGAACCCATGTCCGCCCTGCAGCTTCTTGGCCCTGGAACTGGAGCAGTAATCGTAACCACTCCTCAGGCTGTTGCAGTGGATGATGTTCGCCGATCAGTTACTTTCTGCCAGGAAATGGAAGCGCCTATCATTGGCATACTGGAAAACATGAGCGGCTATTCCTGCCCTAAATGCCATGAACACTTGGATATATTTAATTCCGGCGGTGGAAAGAATCTGGCCATTGAAATGGAAGTGGACTTCCTTGGAAGTATACCCATTGATCCGGAAATCGTCAGATCCGGAGATGAAGGATACATATATGTAAAAACTCATCCTGAAAGTCCTGCTGCCAAGGGCATGTCTGACCTGGCTGACAATGTTGTCAAGAATTCTGCCAAATCCTCTTGATTGCCAGACCAATTTTGGATATATTATAAAACTTATCATTGATTATTAATAAAAATTTAAATCATGACAATTGTCTCATCTATTAAGGAGCCTTCATGACTGAAACACCCAAAAAAGGTTTTCTTGACCGCATAATGAGTGAAGCTGATGATTCAGCTCACCCGTTTCTGGAAAAAATTCAGGAAAATATCAAATTAATTGGAATAATTGCAGCAGCTGCAATTATCATTTTTTCAGTGTACTCCCTGAATTCTTTCTGGCAGGAAAGAAAAATCAGCCAGGCCAATTCAAAACTTGAGTCTATTCTAAGTCAGGAAGATCCTGAATCCAGACTTTCAATGCTTGAAGAATATCTGACTGAAGCCCCTGACAGGGTCAAGGGAGCAATTTTACTGGAAACAGCAAGGACAAGCATGAACATGGAGGATTACTCCAGGGCAGCTGACTCCTTTAACCAGCTATCTGATCTTGACAGTGACATGCGCCCCATAGCTGTACTTGGAAGCGCCAAGGCATATGAATTAAAAGGAAACAACCAACAGGCTGTAGACACATTGAAAAATGAGTCTTTGCCTGATGAATTCAAGGTTCAATATCTGACATTGCTCTCTTTTAATGCTGAAAAAGCAGGTGACAACGCTCTTGCCTTAGATGCATATGAAAAGCTTCTACAAGAGGCTCAGGGAGCTGATGTTGGCTTTATTGAATATAAGATTGAACTGCTCAGTCAAAACAGTTAACCAAAACTTAAAAAGGAAAAGTCCATGAACCTTCTGGATCCAAAAGCAGGGGCAAAAGAACTGCTCCTGGGAAATGAAGCCATTGTTCGCGGAGCCTTAGAAGCAGGAGTGGGATTTATTTCCTGCTATCCAGGCACCCCTTCTTCTGAAGTTCCTGATACTTTCTTTCGCCTTTCCTCCAAAGGAGACTACTACTTTGAGTATGCTCCCAACGAAAAGGTGGCCATGGAAACAGCAGGAGCAGCTTCCCTCGGAGGCGTTCCAACTCTTGTCACCATGAAGCACGTGGGCGTAAATGTTGCCGCAGACCCCATGATGACACTGGCCTACATTGGAACACCAGGCGGCCTGGTTATACTGTCTGCAGATGATCCAGGCTGTCATTCCAGCCAGAACGAACAGGATAACAGGTACTATGCACGCCTGGCCGGCCTGCCCTGCTTTGAGCCATCAACGGCTCAAGAATGTAAAGACATGACCAGGAAAGCTATGGAACTCTCTGCCAAATGGGAACAGCCTGTCCTTTTAAGGACAACCACCAGGATTAACCACCTGCGAGGACCCGTGGATTTTGGAGAGATGAAACCGGCCAAAACCAAAGGTCAATTCAATAAAAATCCAGGAAGGTTTGTTCCCATCCCTGCAGTGGCCAGAGTCAGACATAAAGCTTTGCTTGCAAACCTGGAAAAAATAAGAACAGAGATCGAAGATTCACCCTTGAATAAAACATGGGGCCAGGGAAATATCGGAGTGATTTCTTCAGGTGTTTCCAGATCTTATCTAAAAGACGTTTTAAAATCACACCCTGAGATACAGGTAAAAGTCCTTGAACTGGGAATTGCTTTCCCTTTCCCACAGAATACTGTTAAAAACTTTCTCCAGGGATTGGATAAGGTAATTATTCTGGAAGAACTGGAGCCTATCCTGGAAAATGATATCCGGGTTTTCTGTCAGAAAAACAATATCAATATTGAAATAATCGGCAAAGGTGATGAACTGCCTTTATGGGATGAATACTCAACCCTTTGTGTGGAAAAAATACTTGCCCGCACTTTGGGTCTGGAACTGAAAAGGGAAACAGCACCTGCTCCAGATGTACAAGATCTTCCCAATCGTCCTCCAAACCTTTGCGCTGGATGCTCCCACAGATCTGTTTATGTAAAGGTCCGGGAAGTTTTTGGAGATGATGCCATATATTCTTCTGACATAGGCTGTTATACTCTGGGAATTCTGCCCCCTCTCAGAACAGCTGATTTTCTTTTGTGTATGGGATCATCCGTCTCAAGCGGCTGCGGTATGTCAAGGGTTGTAGACAATACAGTAATCGCTTTTATTGGAGATTCTACATTTTTTCACTCAGGTATTACCGGGCTTATTAATGCGGTTTATAATAAGTACGACATTATCCTCGTAGTCTTAGACAATAGAACAACTGCCATGACCGGACATCAGCCCCACCCCGGCGTAGATCAGTCACTATATGGTCTCAGACCAGGCAGCCTGGAAATTGAACCATTAGTAAAAGCCAGCGGTGTTGAGCACATCCGCAAGGTCAAGGCCTTGAACCAGAAAGCTGTTCTTGATGCGCTTGAAGAATTCAAGACACTCAAGGGGGTCAGGGTACTTATTGCAGAAGAACCATGCCCTCTATATGCCAAAAGAGTTCTTGGTATAAAAAGAAACAAAGTTGCTGTTGTACAGAAATCAGGAAAGGAAACTCTTGAATGTCTAAATACTCTGGCCTGCCCGGCCTTTTATATGGAAGAAAATGAGGTCAAAATTAATCCTGACAGTTGTGCCGGATGCATGGTCTGTATCCAGCTGTGTAAAGAAATTAAACCTGGTTCCAGGAGCTGATATATGAAACCGTTACGTGTTTTTTTTACCGGAGTCGGAGGACAGGGGACACTCACAGCCACCAAATTGCTGGCAGAGACAGCTCTGGAACAGGGCGTTGAAGTAAATGCCGGAGAAATCCATGGCATGGCTCAGCGTGGAGGTGTTGTTCACTCTTTTGTCCTTCTTGGAGGCTATCACAGCCCCAAGATCTCACAGGGTGAGGCGGATGTAATTCTTGGATTTGAGCCCATGGAAACATTAAGAGCCCTTGCTTTTCTCAAATGTGGAGGTCTTGTGCTCAGCAGTGAAGATCCTGTACCTCCAATTTCTGTTTCCACTGGAAAAGATCATTATCCGTCGATGGATATCATCAAATCTGAAACCCTGAAATGTTCACCTGAAGCCAGATTCATCCCGTGCATAAAACTGGCAAAAGAGACAGGTATTGCTCAGACTGCCAATACAGTACTTATGGGTGCTTTTTTCTCCATGGGAATCTTACCTTTTGGACTTGATATACTACTTGAATCAATCAAAAAAAGACTCAAACCCAAACTTGTTGATGTTAATCTCAAGGCTGCCCAACTTGGGGCGGACTTTGTAAAATCCTGATTTTGACTGTTTACGCCCAGCCTGACATTTTTTAACAGGCTGGGCGCAAACTCCAAAGGCAAAACTTCAGCTGAAATTTTTTAATAACCTGCGGCTTTCCCCAAAAGCACTACCAATGATGCAGATCAGACCCCATGTCCCAAATTATTTTTTTTAATTTTCAAATATAGACAGAAATTCAACTTCCTGTCAGATCTTAATTTAAATGCCACAATCAGACTACTTATCTACATTGGAAAAGATCCTCATGGAAATGGGCTGGCAAGGCCCACTGCGTGATGGTCTTGAAAATCTTCTTAAAACAACTGCAAGAGAATTGAGCTTTAAGCGAATGTCTCTTGCTATATTTGATCCCAAGAGCCAAACCATTGAATTCAGTCTGTCTTACGGACATAATAAAACCCCCAAATATTCATATACTCCCGGCCAGGGAATAACCGGACTTGTGGTCAAAGAAAGATCACCAATCATTGTACCGGTTATGAAAGATGATCCCAATTTCCTTAACCTGGCTTTTGACCGCTCCCCCCAGGAACTTGCATCTCTTTCATTCATATCCGTGCCTATAAAAAGGACAGGTACTGATAATGAAATGGAAATTATCGGTGTTCTTAATGCGGAAATGGAACTAAAAAACATTTCTGAACTGGAGCAGAGCTGTCAATTTCTTCAAGTGCTGGGTATCATTGTTGCCAGGCAGGCATCTTTTCTTCAGGAAGAGCTCAGCAGACAAAAAGAGTTTGCCGTAATTGCGCAACCTGACCATTGCGTTTCTTATAAGGATCTGGCTGAAAACAAACTTATTGCCTCATCCAAAATAATGATCACCATCATGAATCAAATAA
>JBHEPK010000036.1:7218-14255 GCA_046260325.1 Desulfonatronovibrio sp. | reverse complement strand
ACCTTTACAGCTTCAGCAAGTTTATCAACACCTTTCTGAAGCTTCTCACGGGCCTTTACATCAAACATTATCTGCTTAGCAGCCATATTATTTCCTCCTTAAAAATTTTAATACCGGTTTTTTACTCAATAATTGCCAGGATGTCGTCTTCACGCATCACAAGATGTTCAACACCATCGATCTTGACTTCAGTGCCGGCATACTTATTAAAGAGCACATTGTCTCCACCCTTTACAGACATGGGGACATTTTTGCCGTCGTCAGTTATTTTACCTGGTCCGGCAGCAACAATAACGCCTTTGATGGGTTTTTCCTTGGCAGTATCAGGGATGATGATTCCACCCTTGGTTACTTCTTCTTCCTCAAGACGCTTTACCAGCACTCTATCGTGCAATGGCTTCAAATTCATAACATTTACCTCCATAAAAGAATTTTTATATTTTTGGGGTCAATCAAAACAATTAGACTTATAAACACACTGTTAGCACTCGTCAAGGGTGAGTGCTAACATTTTTTTAAAAAATTTTGTTTTGATGGTTTTCTTTGACAAAACAGACGTTTTTGGGCAGTCAAATGTTGATCTGAAATTAACCATCAACTTTTCCGGGGCGTGTTATGCTGGACATTAAATTTATTCGTAAAAATCCTGAGCTGGTCATCCAAAGCCTGAAAAAAAGAGGCTCAGACCTTGATATGAGTTACTTTATTGAAATGGATGAAAAGCGAAGACAGATCATACAACAGACTGAAGAGCTTAAAATGCAGCGCAATCAGGCATCTGCAAAGGTTGCCCAGGCCAAAAAAAATGGCCAGCCTGCAGATGATCTCCTTACTGGCCTTGCAGAACTTTCCGCAAAAATTAAAGAATCTGACCATACCCTTAAGGAAATTGACCACCAGGTTCAAAAATGGGTTATGTCTGTTCCAAATGTCGTTCATGAAGACGTGCCTCAAGGTGCAAATGAAGAAGATAATGTTCAGACAAAGCAGTGGGGTGACAAGCCTGATCTAAGATTTAAACCCAGGGAACACTGGGAGATTGGCACTGATCTTAAGGGACTTGATTTTGAAAGGGCAGCCAAAATAACTGGCTCCAGATTTGTAATATATTCAGGATGGGCTGCCCGATTAGAAAGGGCTTTAATCAATTTTATGCTGGACGTCCAAACCACGCAGCATGGATATATTGAAACCATGCCACCCATGATAGTCAACCGGGACAGCATGACTGCCACCGGACAGCTGCCCAAGTTTGAGTCAGACCTGTTCAAGCTTGAAAACTGGGACTATTTCCTCATACCAACGGCAGAGGTACCATTGACAAATATTTACCGGGGAGAAGTGCTGGCTGAAGATGAGTTGCCCAAAGGCTTTGCCGCATTTACAGGTTGTTTCCGTTCAGAAGCAGGGTCACATGGCCGGGATACCAAAGGAATAATCAGACAGCATCAATTCAATAAAGTCGAACTGGTCTGGTTTGCTCACCCTGAAAAATCATATGAACAATTGGAATCGCTCCTTTCCCACGCTGAAAAAATACTTCAGCTTCTTGGACTGCACTATAGGGTTGTAATTTTGTGCGCGGGTGACCTGGGATTTGGCTCAGCCAAAACATACGATATTGAAGTGTGGCTCCCTGGGCAGGAAAAATACCGGGAGATTTCATCTTGTTCAAACTTTGAAGATTTTCAGGCCAGACGCGGTGATATCAAATTCAAGCCCAAACAGGGTAAAAAACCTTTATTTGTCCATACCCTGAACGGCTCAGGCCTGGCTGTTGGAAGAACTATGGTGGCCATTCTGGAAAATTACCAGCAGGAGGATGGCTCTGTTGTAGTTCCGGAAATCTTAAGACCTTATATGGGCGGGCTGGAAATTATTAAGCAGTAATCTATTGGCTGGACAATAAACAATATTTTGTAACTAATCACTATGCTGTGAGTACAGCCTGCATCCAAAATTAGAAAAACATGGTCAACAGAAACACTATTTTTAAAGTTTATTCCAACTCCTGATTCAAGGCCTTCATAAGCTGCTTGCGGGTAAACAAATCCCTTAAAATTAAAGGGCTCTCTGGATTATCCTTGTTAAAAATAGCCACCAGAGGGATGCTCATACTGTCTAAGGCCCTGAGCATGGCTTCCCCTGCAGGATTCTGATAAGTAAGATCCACCCTTAAAAAGAGCAAATCATGGTGTTCCTGAATTTCTTCCATATAAGCAGGAGTTAGAACTGTTTTTTCAAGAAATTTACAGTTGGGGCACCAGTCAGCAGTAAACTCCATTAGAAAATCTTCCTCTCCCCATAATGAATGAAACTTTTGTTCCTCAAAACTGATCCAGGCTACAGGGTATTGAGTTCTGGGCTTGAATAACAGAAAAGAACTTAAAATTATCAACGCCAATGCAGCCGCTCTGATAGAAGACCTTTTAATTCTGGTTTGACTCAGGCTGGTCCATTTACCCCACATCCACGCACCAAGCCCGATAACCCAAAACAGGATCAGAGCTTCCATAATCAATGTTTCTGGAAGCAGAGTTATCAGATATATACAGGTGGCCATGAGAAGAAAGCCAAGCCCTTTCTCCAGATAAAGTGTCCAGTTGCCTGGTTTGGGGAGATAACCAACCATAAACGGGAAAATGGACATTATTATGTAGGGACTGGCCATACCCACTCCCACACACAGCAAGACAAAAGCAATGGTTGCAGGAGGCTGGGTCAATGCCCATGCAAGGACTCCCCCAAGGAAAGGTCCGCTGCACGGGGTTGCCAGAAGAGTTGCCAGCATTCCTGTAGAAACTGCTTCAATATATGGATTTTTATAACCAGCCTTGCTACCGGACTTTAGGTCAATAATTGGAAGATCATAAAGACCAAACAGGCTCAGTCCCAGACCAAAAACTATTGCTCCTAAGACCACTATGGCCATGGGATTCTGAAATATCTGCCCCCAGGCCATTCCTGTAACAGATATTAATACGGCCAAAAAAACGAAAAAAACAAGCATACCTGCAGCAAAACAAAGATTATGCATTCTGAAAGCTCTTCTCTTGGCTGCTAAGCTTTGTCCATCGGAACTGTCTGGAATCATGCCCCTGAGCTTGAGGCTGATAACCGGTAGAACGCAGGGCATGAAATTCAGGACAAGCCCGGCCAGCATGGCCAGAATTGAAGCCATGGCGATATTGCTGACTTCAAGTCCAGGAGAAAATGAACGGATATCAAATTCATATTCATTCATATTCAGCCTGTCATCTGTGAATTCCGGTATTGTTGGCGAAATCTCAGAATCCCCACTTCCTCCTGGAACCGCATCTAACCATTTGGGCCACCATGACTGGTCTATTGCTTTAGCTGCTGAAGAAAAATCAAGCTGAGAAAGGTCATACTGGACATTTTTATTCACTGGCCAGCAATTACGATCTGAACAAAGAAGAAAAGACACCCTGGCTTGAATTGTGCCATGTTTATCCACTTCATCAGGAACCGGAATGAAAATTGGAGCTGTACCGAGATAAAGAGAAGTCATTTCTGTGGGGTCAAAAGGATCAGGACGAACTTCACCTTTTGGATAATAGACCTGAAAACGATCACCCAACTCTCCAAGGATATTCAATTCCGTAGGGTAACCCGCAGGTCCGGGATCAAAGGAATAGGTGTATATTCCTTGATCCGGAATTATTTTAAAGACGAGAAGTCCCTGATACCCGGGAAAATATCCATCAGGCAATTTAAAAGAATCCCATTGGGTTTGAGCGGGAGGCTGAGAAGCCCAGGAATTATTGAATCCCGCGACAAATAGCCATGCCAGAAGCACTGACATTATACATATCTGTAAGTATTTTGTTTTCATTTTCATGCTTATTGTTTTATACTTGACAATTAATTCAGACAAGCATAATTACTCACCTTTCGTTATCAGGAATTTGATTCATTCAAATACGGGCCACTAGCTCAATTGGCAGAGCAGCGGACTCTTAATCCGGAGGTTCAAGGTTCGATTCCTTGGTGGCCCACCAAATATTTCAAGGGGTTACGATTCAAATCGTAGGCCCTTTTCTTTTATCCTCTTATCCGTGTAAGCGCTGTGTAAGCAAATGTTGTTTTTTTTATTTCTGAACCACTGGACGGCCTGTTCAAAGAGTTTGTCCTCTTCGGGGCTCAAGTCACTGAGCATCCCAGCGTATTGCATAATATCAGGATTTGAGCTTTTGTCTTTTTCTTTTAGAATTTCTTCTTTCATAAAGTGAATCATTTTGAATATTTTTTCTGTCTCTTCCCTATCAAGTCCTTTTATTACCTGAAGCAATCTTTGTTCAATACTTCCTTGCACCTGCATGCCAACCTCCTCGTTCCTTTATCTGAGTCCAAAAATAATCCACCTGAGCTTCTTTTTTCAAGGCTTCTACTGGAACTTCCAGCCCATACATGCAGCAGATCAATAATGAGCTGATAGCTTGTCCGCACCGTGGTTATCCAGATAACCTCTGGCCACTGGGATATCACCTTTGCTGTAAGCCATGATGACTCCGCACAGAGTATCCCATTCTGACTGAGGAAATACCAGGGTTTGTTCTGGCATATTCATGCAGACTCATTAATTTGGCGTGGTATTATTGAGACAAAAACAATCTCGATTAACTCTATATGAGTTGTTTACCTATCTTAAGCAGTAAATTCAATAAAAACATGCATAAATAAACATTGATAATGCTTAAGATGGGGTTGTGATTCAAGACTTGTTGATGATTGGGCCTGATAGGAAAAAAGGACATCATGCTGCTATACACGAGCAGCAAGCCGCCAAGTACAAGCTACTACATACTGCCCATCCCTGATCTCTACCGTATGCCTTGACCCTCCTTGCCTTGTTCTGTAATGAAAACTGCATGAATAATCTCTACTTTATTTTAAGAATGCTGGCTTTAATCATAATCGCCCTTTTATGTATCAGCCTTACCGGATGCGGCCCCAAATATCCCCTGGGTATTCCGGAGGAGAACTGGCAGAACATGAATGAACAGGACCGCCTGCGCGCACGGGAGAAACAGGCAGAGCTGAACCTGGCCCAGGAAAAGAGGCGCAAGGCCGAGGCTGAGGAACGGACCGCCGAGTCCATTAAATGGCTCAAAGACCTCGAAGTCAGCCGAGAAAACGCCCGCTACGGCCAGCGAGTCCAATGTGTTCTAAGTAATGCCCAGGCCTATTTTTGGGGCGAGTGGCGGGATATAGAACCCGTGGCACTGGATATCGTAAAAGGCATGGTCCTTAAATTCGACATCCTTCAGGCCGGGGACAAGTACGGATTTGAAGAAAGAGCATACGCTGGTTTCGATGGACAGACTATCAGTCTGTGCAGGGAAGAATCCGAGGTACAGCACAATGCCCGGTCATGCGCCCGAGTTGCGGCTAACTTTAAGCAATATGCCCGTGGACTGAAGACAACGATTAAAAAAGATAAGTTTTTGCGTGCCCGCATCCGATGTGATCTTGCCCCGGGTAAGGGAATGCCCCTGAGATTGCCGTAAAAAGTCAATAATTACGAACAGCACATTGATAACCAAGGAGAATAAGTTGAAAATACTGGAAGCCAGAGAAGTCCAGATTTACTGCCCTTTTGACCTGGAAACCTTTATGGGACTTGCCCAGCTCAAGGGCTTAGAAGGCAAAGAAACCGTTGAAATGATCGAGTTCTGGAATAAATGGTATCCTGGAATGAAAATTCTAATTTTTGGAAGAAAAAGGGGATATGTAGCCATATATATGGAAAAAGAGATTGAAGATGAAATTGACTCAATCTGGGAGCAATCACCCTCTAAGGGATTTAAGCTTCAGGCCCTTGTCCAGACTATGATAGTTGGTACTTTGCGAGAACTGATGCCTGAAATCAGGTCTGATCAATGTGCCCCTGTCCCCAAACCTGGTACAGTGCTCAAAAAATCTCTAAGTAAAAAAGGTCTGGAATTTTATGACCAGGGATCACTCAATTACAAGTACTCAACCCTGACCTACTACCCGTACAGGGGAGGATGCGATTTGTGTTATCTTGAAAGTTCATGCCCCAAGATCAACTTCCCCAAGATGGAAGGATTGTTTAAATCTAACCCTGATCAATAATTAATTTCTGGCGACTGCGCAGCCGCCAGAAATTAATTATCTCATTTCAACTATTGCAAAACCTTAAATTCAGCCCTTCTGTTTTCGGCCCAGGCGGATTCATTGGACCTTGGATCAAGAGGTCTTTCCTCACCATAGCTGATGATCTGCATACGATCAGATCCCAGGCCAAGAAGAATCAAAAACTCATACGCAGCCCTGGCACGCCTTTCCCCCAGAGCCAGGTTATACTCGGCAGTTCCCCGCTCATCACAATGTCCCTCAATAACCAGACGCAAATCTCTGAACTTTTTCATATGTTCAGAGATTTGCTGAAGAGATTTTCTTGCTTCTGGACGCAATTCATAGGAATCAAAATCATAATGAATCATGGTGGCAAGGATTTCATCCACTATTTCCTGAGCCTGTCTTTCATCCTGAAATTGCTCTTTTTCTCTGGCCTGACGTTCCTCCTGGAGCCTTCTTTCTTCCATGGCCTGCTCTTCCATGGTTCTTATGCGCTCCTCTTCAGCTATGCGTGCCCTCTCTTCTGCGCTTATCTCACCACGGGGATCTCCCGGCGCCTCAACAGTCTTTTTCCCACAACCATAACTTAAACCAAGGGTAAAAAGCAAAACCAGTAAAATAAAAAAAGTCTTCCTGTTCATAACTTCCTCCTGTTTATAGCCATATTAAATAATCTCAAAAATTACTCAATTCCCCAGGCTGGAGCTGTTGCATGCCCCGGACCTGTAGGAATCATTACAGGACTGTCTCCATTTCTTGTAGTCAGGTACAGCTCATACTTTCCGCTCCTATTGGATGAAAATGCAATAAAATAACTGTCTGGAGCAAAATTGGGGTCTTCATCATTGCCAGGACCAAAGCTTATTTGTTTTTCCCGGCCGGTCTCAAGGTCTGCCAGAAAAATTCTATGA
>JBHEPK010000036.1:5977-7115 GCA_046260325.1 Desulfonatronovibrio sp. | reverse complement strand
CTTCAGGACATATGCTTGGATTGGTGTTGTATCGCCCTTCATATGTAACCCGCTGGACCCTGTCGGTTTCAAGGTCAAGCACAAAAATATGAGGATTACCGAGTCTTCCTGAAGCAAAGGCCATTTTTTTACCTTGGCGGTCAAAACTGGCAGAAACATCAATAGCCCAATGTTCCATAATGGGACTGTCCATGCGAAAATCTTCTGTCAGCCAGTAAATATCAGGCCTGCCCATGGGATCAATACTCACGCTGAGCCTGCCATTGGGAGCATAGGCTGGAGCAATTACTGTGTTGCCGGGCAGATTATAGATATCAACTTCTCCGGTATCTCTGTTCCATACTCCTAAGGAATGACGATTATCCCGAAGCAAGGTAAAGGCTACACTGCTGCTGTCTTTTGACCATTCCGGGCTCAGGGCAATGGCTCCAATACGGGTAATCTGTTCCAGGTCGTTACCCAAAGGAGTGACTGTCCATATTTCTTTTACATCGCCCTGTTTCTTTTCAAAGGCCAGCTTTGCATGATAAAATCCACCCTGCCCTGTAAGATACTCCATAAGCTCGGCACAAAAGCGGCGAACCATCTGAGGCAACTGATCAGAAGCGTGCAGAGTGTAGGCCTTACCCAGAACCATATTCTGCCCAAAAACTTCAAATGCCCGAAGCTCTACTGAACCGGGAAGTCCCTGACGTTGATCAACCCCAATGGTGATAATCATATCAACCCTGGAAAGGTTGAACTTGCGAAAATCAATATCTGACCCACGTACTCCCTGTACTTCTGGGCCGCCAAGTATTTCATCCTCAGGAATTTCGCGTAAAAAAGGCAGAAGATTCAGATTCTTCCTTAGCAGAGACTGTATTTCCAGAGGATATTGACTGTCCTTAAAAGTATTATCTTCCAAAGCCATAGGTGGAGTAACAAAAATGTTTATCCTGTCCTGTCCCGGGCCGAATATATCAATCTTCAGACTTTCCTGGGCACTAACCGGAGAAAATAAAAAAACAAACAAAATCAACTGAATTAAAAAAGCAAACAAAATTTGATTAATATATTTACTAAAAAACATTTTTATCCTTTTAAATATTTTTATACATTTAAGCAACAAATTCAAAATATTATAGCTGTGCCGATA
>JBHEPK010000036.1:0-5967 GCA_046260325.1 Desulfonatronovibrio sp. | reverse complement strand
TTCATCACTCAGATAAACAGAAATCCAGAAATCATGGAGCCACTCTGCCCAGCCGGGAATAACTCCTGTCTTGGGCATAGCCAAGCCTTTGACAACATAATCACCATTTTTCACCGTGCTGGTATATTCAAAATTCCAGTAACGCATGGACAGTTGATCAGTCTGATCAAGCTTGAATGGATTTTTTTCCATATGCCTGACGCTCAGATGAGAACACCCTGCCATGCACGCGACCAAAATTAGAATGCAAATCAATTTTTTCATATCAATCCTCTTTGTCTATCCGGCTGCAATTTTACTTAAAATCAACTTAAAACGTATAAGAAATAAGTTCAGTCAGTTATTCTTTTGCCATACAGATTGCTTCCCTCGCAATGACAGGCATTGCGCACCCTCATCTGTGGCTGTCATTGCGAGCGAGTCTTCGAGGGTAACAATCTCTCTCGCGCTGAGATAATTAAAAGTGTTACTCACAGGTTCGATCCCGGGCGCACCCGTGTGTAACACTTTTAAATTACTATAAAGACCTTACAAACTGACTAAACCAGATCCTGCAGATTAAAATCAATAATTAATGTTCTGATTCTCACAGTAGGAGGTTCCGGGAGTTGTCTGGTATCTTCTATGGCCCTCAGAGCAGAATGATCAAAATCTTCTCTACCGGAACTGCGAACCACCCTCGAACGAACAACGCGCCCTGTCTGGTCAATCTCAACTTCAACCCTGACCACAAGATTCTTTGTCCCGCCAATGCGGGGATATCTCCAGTTGCCCTTTATAAGCCTTTCAGCCCTTGCAGCATATATTTCCTGCAGTCCTGTCTGCTCAATGGGAGCCTGATTAGATGTTTCCCTTTCTACATCGCTTCTTAATGCAGCCAGTTCATTGGCCAACCGCTCCTGTGCTGTTGGCTCTTTTTTTTCAGGAGGAGCAGGACTCGGCTCAGGCTTGGGCTCGGGCTCGGGCTCAGGCTCGGGCTCGGGCTTTGGTTGAGATTCAGGCTCAGGTTTAGGCTTGGGATCGGGCTCAGGTTTGGGGGCTGGTTTGGGCTTGGGAATTTGAATCTCAGGCTCAGCAGGTTCGGGAACCGGATCATGCCTGGGAGGATCCGGCTGGGCTGGTTCCGGTACTTGGGGAGGAGCAGGCTGCTGCTCTTCCATGTATACAAGCTCAACCATATGAACTTCCCTGTTTAAATCCACGGGTTTGATTTTGCTTATGCCGGAATAATTTACTGAAAATATTATCAGCACAAGGTGCAATATGGTTGAAACCAGAAAAGAGGCAAACTGCATGAGATCAATCCTCCTCTGGTTCTGCCACTACGCCCAGCCTTTCAACACCTGCTTCTTTCATCCTTGACATCACCCTGACAACAAGACCATACGGTACAGCCTGATCAGCCCTGAGATAAACCAGCCTCTCCCGGTTCTGCATCATTCTTTCAAGATGACCAGCCAGGTCCTTAAGCTCGACCTCGTATTCGTCAATAAAAATTTTAGTTTCCTTATCAATATTGACTACAAGATTGTCATGATCTTCAGGCAGAACATCAACCGTTGAGGTCTGAGGCAAATCCACTTCAATACCCTGTGTGAGCATGGGGGCCGTAATCATGAAGATTATGAGCAGCACCAGCATCACATCTACTATTGGTGTGACATTGGTTTGAGTGATAAATCCTTTTCCCAGGGGATCAAAATCCACAATAAACCTCTACTTTTTTTCCATCCAGGGAAGTTCCCGCTGGGCCCTGTTCAAAAACGATCCGGCAAAATCAATGAGCTCTGACTGAATATTATTCAAACGCTCCCATAAGATATTATAAAAGATTGTTGCGGGAATTGCCACCACCAGACCAAAGGCCGTGGTTACCAGGGCCTCAGAGATACCTGGAGCAACAGTGGCCAGAGTAGCACCTTTCTGGACACCTATGGAATGAAAAGAATTCATAATTCCCCACACAGTCCCCAGAAGACCGATCAGAAGAGATGAATTAGCGCATATGGCGAGGAAAGTGAGAGATGATGACAGCCTTTTCAAATGAGAGCTTACGCCCTGGCGAAGAACCCGTCTGACGTTATCTTCTGCTATCCGGAATTTAACGCTCGCTGAAAGTTGACTCTGCTCCAGTTTCTGAATTTCCTTAAGAGCAGCCAGCCCGATTTCGTAAAGAGGAGACTGAGCACTCTGACGTGAAGCCTTCATGGCTTCTGCAAGATCAGATGCCTGATCAAAATTAACCACCTGATCCTGAACCAGGATTCGAAATCTTCTGTAAGAAATAAACTTGAATATGATTATGGTCCAGCTGGTTAAGGACATAACCAGCAGAACAAGCATGATGATCTGAATAAGCAGAGAGGACTGGACAATCATGGCCCAGATTCCCTGCTCAGGAATGAGTGTATTCATATTGGAACCTTATTAGTAAATGTCAGTAAAATATTTATTTACCACATGAAGAATGACCACTATTTTTACAACCCCTTCAATTCAGACAATATTCGGGGCAAAGCCATTTCAGCAGGCATATCTAACTTCAGGTCTGAAAACCCGTCATAAGCTGTAGAGCCAAGATTGATCTCAATAACCCTGCCTCCACGCTGCTTTATCCACTGAGGAATAACATTGGCCGGGGCAACTTCACCTGATGTTCCTGCGATAAGTACCAAGTCTGACTGCTCTGTCAGTTCCTGGGTTCTGATCAGGGCATCCTCAGGAATCTGCTCACCAAAGAACACGACAGAAGGCCTGATTATTCCATGACAGGCTTCACACAACCAGGGCAAATCTGCACTTTTGAGTTTAACGGCAAGATCAGGATGATAGTCTTTTCTGCAGCTGTTGCAATAAAAAGAACCACATCCGCCATGAAATTCTATTACATTTTCAGAACCGGCTTCCTGGTGCAGATTATCAATATTCTGAGTAATAATTGCCTTAAGAAAGCCTGTCTGCTCCATGGCAGCCAGGGCATTGTGGGCCGGATTCGGCTGGGCCTGTGAGAACATCTTTACAGCATCAGCCAAAAATTCCCATACCCCTGCCGGGTTATTCCGAAGCGCCCAGTCAGAACATACTTCCTGGGGATCAAATTTACTCCATAAACCACCAGGACTCCTGAAATCAGGAATACCACTTGGAACAGAAATTCCCGCACCGGTAAGGGCAACAGCACAGCGAGCAGCCTTGAGCATGTTTGCAGCTTCAGCACAAATATCTTTCTGTTGGTCAGTAAGGGCGGTCATTTTTTCTTTCCTGCTTGTATGCGCGCAAGGATGTTCAGTGAATTCTGTTCAGCTTCAAGGTATTCCTCTTCACTCATACCGGCGCCAAAAGCTACTTTCATGCGCATATCCTTGTCAATTAGATCGCCGGGAGCATGGGTATCATTGTTGATGACCAGCTTTGCCTCGTGTTTTCTGGCCATTTTAAGGACATGACCGTTGGTCAGGCTGTGGCCTTTTCTGGTAGTTATTTCAAGATACACACCCTTTTCCGCGGCCAGGGCAGCGTCCTGAGGAGTGATAAGACCCGGATGAGCCAATATATCCACTCCTGCCATAATTGCTGCGTGGTTAGTCCCGGGTGCTACCGGCTCAACAATGGTTTCACCGTGAACGAGAACGATCTGGGCGCCAAGTTCCCTAGCCTTGGATGTCATCTCCGGAATGAGGGCCGGGGGCACATGCGTCAATTCCAGGCCTGCGAGAAGCTCAATCTCAGTATACAGTGAATAATCATCAACCATTTTTAACAGGCTTTCCAGAATATGTTCGACATTGGAATGATCACCATGATCTGTAAAAGCCATGGCCTTATATCCTCTGGCTTTGGCCCTTCTGGCCAGCTCAGCCGGAATCAGCTCACCGTCACTGTAAACAGTATGCATGTGCAGATCTATCAAGTTATTCTCCTGTTAAGTCTTTTTTATATTAGTCAGCAGATCCTTTATATTACATCTTATACTTAGTGTCATCCAGAGAATATTTCTCCAGAATCTCTGTCCACTTTTTTCCCTCTTCATCATCAAGGACCACCTGATATTTTCCATCATGATCTTTCATAATATTTTCCAGAACGGTTTTATTCACAAGAATGGGGACCTTTGCCCTCACTGCCATGGCAATGGCATCTGATGGTCTGCTGTCTACCCTGATTTCTTCATTATTTCTAAACATTACCAGGACCGCATAATATGTTGAGTCCTTAATTTCGCTGACTTCCACATGAAGGATCTCTGCCTTAAGCTTGCCGATGGTATCCAGAAAAAGATCATGGGTCATGGGCCTTGGCATGTTCATGCCCTTAAGGGGCAGGGAAATTGCCATGGCCTCAAGAGCCCCTATCCATATGGGCAGAATATACTTATCAGTACTATCCTTGAGTATAACTAAGGGCATATTTGTTTTCTCGTCCATAGCCAGGCCGAAAACTTCCATTTTTATCATCATGTGAGTACTTCTCCCTCCAGGGAATGTTTTTTGGCCCTGATGAAAACGACTTCAACTATATTTCCTGTATAATCATCTTTTGTGTTCATATCAACATTAACTACACGGCCTCCACCGTCTCTGCCCTTCCAGGATATAGTTTCCGGGTGCTGTTTTTTGCTGAGGCCTTCAATAAGAACCTGATCTTTTTTCCCAACCATTGTTAGAAGTTTCCTGGAAGTCCATTCTTCCTGAAGCTTCTGCAATGTTTCCAACCGTTGAGACTTGACCTCTTCAGGCACTTTGGGCTCCATCTGAGCTGACCTTACCCCTGGCCTGTCTGAATATTTAAAAGAAAAACTGGAATCAAATCCCACCTGGTTCATTATATCCAATGTCCTGGCAAAATCATCATCTGTCTCACCGGGAAAGCCGACAATAAGATCTGTTGTCAGGGTTATATCAGGGCATACCTGTTTAAGCTCATATACAAGCTTCAGATAACTCTCTGAAGTGTACTTCCTTCCCATGGATTTTAAAATCCTGTCAGATCCCGACTGCAAAGGCAGATGAAGTTGTGGGCAGAGTGTTCTCAGCTGACCAAAAGCTTCAATAACTGAACCGCTTATATCCTTGGGATGGGAAGTGGTGAAACGGAGACGTGCTAATCCAGGCAGGGAATCAACCTGGGTCAGAAGCTCTGCAAAAGTAGCCTCCTGCCCCTTTCTATCAAGGCCATAGCTGTTTACATTCTGGCCCAGCAAAGTAATTTCCTTAACACCCCTTGAAACAAGATCCTGACATTCCTGCAGAATATCCTTAGAATTTCTGGATTTCTGTCTGCCCCTGACATAAGGAACAATACAATAAGCACAAAAATTATCACAACCCTGCATAATATTTACAAAGGCCTGAGGCGGCATCTGTTCAGGCAGGTGGTTGTCCCTTTCCGGGTAATGATCTTCAAAATCCAGCAGACTTATCTTGAGATGGTCATTCATTTCAAGTCGCTTTAGAGCCCAAGGGACCATGGAAAGACCATCAGGGCCAAACACAAGACGAACAAAAGGAAAACGTTCAAAAAATCTTTTCCCCACCTGCTGGGCCACGCATCCGCCCACACAGGCGAAAACCCCGGGGTTTCTGTCATAATGGTCCTTAAGCCTTCCCAGCAGACTGTAAACCTTCTGCTCAGGCTTTTCCCGAACGCTGCATGTATTTACAATAAAAAAATCAGCCTCATCTTCAATATCAGTCCGAATATATCCCTGAGATTTGAGAGAGCGATCCAGCCAGAATGAGTCTGACACGTTCATCTGGCAGCCAAAGGTCATTATATGGTATTTCATTATGCTTATCTTAAGTTGTCAGAGCAGGGAGTCAATAAGGAGATTCTGGATTTGGTTTCAGAGCTGTACGGATAAAACAGGAGCTTTATCTGAGTGTTGAAAAAGTCCTTATCCAACAGTCCGTTCAAAAACCTCAAGTGCAAGGAGCAAAAAAAGTTCAAGGTCGCGGCGTATTTATGATA
>JBHEPK010000356.1:0-544 GCA_046260325.1 Desulfonatronovibrio sp. | reverse complement strand
TTCCCATGAGTCTTTTAAAGGCAAAGATGGTTTTTTCAGAGTTGGTAACAGACTGTCTTTTGGCAATTTCGCCAACCAGTCGTTCCTTATCTGTAAAAGCAACAATGGAAGGAGTTGTCCTCCCTCCTTCTGGATTGCTGATGCATTTTGCTTCCTTGCCTTCCATTACATAGACACAGCTGTTGGTAGTTCCAAGATCAATTCCGATTATTTTTCCCATATTAATAAAGCCTCCTTAAAAATGTTATTTTCTTTGATTGATTGTTTAATTAAGTATCAAATGCAGGTTGTAAAGATTGTTTGTGGAAATTTTTATCCATTGCATTTTTTACTGACCATAACTTTGGCGGGGCGAAGAAGGCGATCATTGAGCAGATATCCTTTCTGCATGACCATGCATACACTGCCATGGTCCAGGTCATCACGTTCTTCCTGGCCCATGGCCTCATGATATTCAGGATTAAACTCTTCGCCGACCTGCCCAACCTGAACCAGATTGTTTTTTTCCAAAGTCTGTTTGAAAATATTAAGAGTCATTTCTACA
>JBHEPK010000355.1:0-567 GCA_046260325.1 Desulfonatronovibrio sp. | reverse complement strand
GTTATGTGCAGGGAATTCGTTGAAAAACATGGAGGCAAGATTTGGGCACAGAGCAGTCCAGGCCAGGGCACGACTTTATTCTTTACTCTTCCTTGTGAAAAATAGACACCACTGCAGTAACTATTCAGCAAGATCGAATAAGAAGATCTGGACCCCGGATCTGGTCCGGGGTGACGGTTAAAGCAGGCCGATTCCCTTTTCCGTTCAAAATTCACAAGTTTACCAGCGTCCAATTTTCCCCCTGATATTCTGGGACGGAAACGACCAGGACATGTCCAGCACTGAATTCCTGCAACCTGCACTGACTGTGGTCAATCTCAACCTGTGGCGATTTCTTGAGCACAGGCTCAAACCTGAGTTCATGACCGGGCACAGCCTTGGTGAATTCAGTGCTCTATGCGCTGCAAAAGTTATAAGTACTGAACAGGCTATAGAACTGGTTTCATTGCGCGGCAGACTCATGGCGGAATCTGGAAAAGATTCACAAGGGGCCATGGCAGCTGTACTCAAGCTAAAGCAGTCAGATGTGGAAGAAATAATCAGGGAGACCGCCTTGAAAACTGACCA
>JBHEPK010000354.1:0-598 GCA_046260325.1 Desulfonatronovibrio sp. | reverse complement strand
CACTTGGCAAGGAGCAGAAGTGCGGCGTATCACTTGGAAGATATTCAACACCCATAAACAATATGCTCATGATGCTGTCCTTGTGTTTATAAGATATTTCTCTGCGCACTCCGCGCCTCAAGGCCTGCTTCAGGCCGGGCGTGAGATATTCTTTTTATTTGCGCGAGGCTGTTCAGGAGGAGTTCAGGATACAGGCGACCGGACGATTCTCTTAATATCCTCAACAATCAGGTACACGCAGGGGACCAGAAATAGAATGATCAGCATGGCGAAAAGCAGGCCAAAACCCAGGGATATGGCCATGGGAATAAGAAACCTGGCCTGCCGGGAAGTTTCAAGAATCATGGGGGCCAGGCCGCCGAAGGTAGTCAGGGTGGTGAGCAGGATGGGCCTGAAACGCTGCATGCCTGCTTCAACCAGGGCTTCTTTGGAATTTAGTCCATGGGATCGGCGCTGGTTGGTAAAATGTATCAGAACCAGAGAATTGTTGATGACCACTCCGCTCAAGGCCACAACCCCGAAAAGACTCATAAGGCTCAGGGAATAACCCATGATCAGATGTCCCAGCACAGCACCGACCATGCCGAAGGGAATGCAG
>JBHEPK010000353.1:310-598 GCA_046260325.1 Desulfonatronovibrio sp. | reverse complement strand
CGTTGTCAGGTTTTCCATTGAAATGGATGATGTGACAAAAATCGAGTCTCTGCTGGACAATGGTTCTGAGGTTGCCCTGATATATCAGGTAAAGGTATTTAAGAAATATTCCTTTTTTCCAGATTATCTTCTTGTTAACCGGGAGGTTGAGGTGGAGTTTGAAAAAGACCTCATTTCAGGAAATTATGATATTTTCTATTTAGACCATACCAAAAGGACAGACAGCTTGGAACTGGAAGATTTTAATGCTCTTTTCAGTAATATAACCGTTAGTCTGCTGCCACTGGA
>JBHEPK010000353.1:0-263 GCA_046260325.1 Desulfonatronovibrio sp. | reverse complement strand
TTCCAAAAGTATACCCGTCTGGATTAAATGGACACTTTTTTTCTGGTCCTGGGATTTAACTAAATCCATACAATATGAAATGGAATTTTCTCTTTGACCGATTTTATGACAATCATAATGAATTGCTGATTTGAAAATAAACCATCCAGTAACCAGGAGCAGTTAGTGCCTGATAAGGACTTTTTCAACATGCTGTTAAAGGATCTAACCTGGTCATTAGAGCAAAATGGCGGATAACAATAATCAATCCCTCACCACTGTTC
>JBHEPK010000352.1:0-602 GCA_046260325.1 Desulfonatronovibrio sp. | reverse complement strand
AAAGAAGGTTTCACGGGGTAAACTTTGATCTTGAACTTTTTTCGCCCCTTGCACTTGGAATTTTTGAACAGCCAGCCTGATAAGGACTTTTTCAACAAGCTGATAGGAAGATTTCAAATGGAAGATTTTTTCAATGTACTCAAAGTTAAAGATTTTATAAACATTCTTAAGGTTTTACCCACGTCTGGAAAGCAAGAGGTAAAGCTTGCAAAAGCTCGTGGACGCTATCTTGCTGAAGACATAATTTCTTTAGAAGATTTGCCTGCTACCAACCGCTCAAGTATGGACGGCTATGCTGTGCGCTCCAAGGATACTTTTGGAGCAAGTGAATCCAATCCTGTTTACTTAGAAATATCAGGTCAGGTGGCTATTGATGAAGTCCCCAAAGACAGTCTTGAACCAGGTTTTTGTGTCAGGATTGTCACAGGGTCAACACTGCCGCCTGGAGCGGATAGTGTGGTCATGGTGGAGCATGCCCATGAAATGGGTGGAAAGACTGTTGAAATCAGAAAGCCTGTTGCCCCCTGGGAAAATGTAATGCTCAAAGGGGAAGACATTACTTCTAACAGTGTAGCTCTTAGAGCCGGTATGATGGTCTCAGC
>JBHEPK010000351.1:297-632 GCA_046260325.1 Desulfonatronovibrio sp. | reverse complement strand
GGTTCTTAATAATCTGTGCATTGTCATGCTGAACCGATCTATCCACATCTCCTTTTGACATAATCTCCCCAACCAGCTTCTTCAGGTCAGTCATATCCTTTCTCATATCAAAAAGAACCTTATAGAGGATCTCCCGCTCGGAATTAAAGGCATCCGCCGATACCCCCTCTTTTGAAATCAGTGCCGGCAACCGCGATGCACTGTATTCAGGCAGATACCGCAAAAGCGTGCCTGGAGTGATCGTTCTCTCCTGCTCAATAATCGACAGCTGCTCTGTAATATTTTTCAACTGCCGCACATTGCCGGGCCATTCATATTTCAGCATCACCTGCCGC
>JBHEPK010000351.1:0-229 GCA_046260325.1 Desulfonatronovibrio sp. | reverse complement strand
AACCCGCAACAACCGTACCTGGGTCGAAAGAGGAAGTTCGGCGACCTCATCCAAAAAGATCGTCCCCCCATCGGCCTCCTCGAAATATCCCTTGCGGGTGTCGTGCGCCCCGGTAAAAGAACCTTTTTCATGACCAAACAGCTCAGAATCGATCGTGCCATCGGGGATGGCTCCACAATTCACAGCAATATATGAACCGTGCTTTCGAACACCCGCATGATGAATAATC
>JBHEPK010000350.1:0-649 GCA_046260325.1 Desulfonatronovibrio sp. | reverse complement strand
GTCTCTTGTAAAATAGACATACAATCATCTTCACATATCGCGCTTGACGCGATATGTGAAGATGATTGTATGTCTTATCGCGCTTGACGCGAAGTGTGAAGATGATGTTTCTCTTATCGCGCCTAAGATCTTTATTTATTCTTATTTTCTCTCATGCTCTTTTTTACTCTTATTGCTCCCATGCTCTGCATGCGGAGCAGTCCCGGACCGCTTCTGCGGTCTTTTAAGATAAGAAAAACTCCATAGCTGAAAATTACTGTACAATCTTTTGTTCGACCTCGTCCAATGTCTTGCTTTGTTTGATTATTCTTCGAATTTCACGCAGACGTTCTACATCCTTGATTTTACCGATAGCCGGGATCAGGCGCAGGCTGTCTTCACCAAACTTGATTTCCATAAGATCTTCAATGCCTTCTAAGATGCCTTCCTGCATGCCCTGCTGTAAGCCCTCAGACATGCCTTTTTTTTGGGCTATTCTTTCTATACTTGTTACGTATTGCATTTGGCGTTCCTCCTCGATTTGACGTATATCTTCAAATATTTTTGCTTCAAGATTATCGGGTAAACGTATCAGCCAGTCAAGAACTGTAAAAAAGTCCACAATCCTTTGACGCTCCCATCCCCGGTCAAAAAGAATACGGATCAAACG
>JBHEPK010000035.1:0-14443 GCA_046260325.1 Desulfonatronovibrio sp. | reverse complement strand
GCCTTAATGGGAGAAGATATTCCATTGGCCTTGGAACATACAACTTTGAGTGTTGGTTTAATCCCAAGCACTTCAAGACAGGTTTCATGAATGACATCCTGGAGCTTTTCCCGCACCCAGGAGGCAATAAAATCATTGGGGGCTTCGAGCTTGAGACTTTCGGTTTCAGGCTCATATTCACCCTTGAGAGGCTTGACCCATAGCTGAAAAAGGCCTGGTTTCAGAGATTTTTCAAGGTTTATTTGGATTCTTTCCCATGCGTTCATCATGGGGATAGTCTTTATCTAAAAACAGCCAAGTGAAGCAACCTGAGATTTGGCGTTATTTTCCTGCTTGTTCCCAACATTCTCCACACAACACAACAATCTGAAATTATTTATATTTTATTCATAAATACTTGTTTTATTGCATGGGACCTACCATTCTGGGAACTTGTCCTGAACTTCAGGTTTGAAGGGATCTAAGGACATAACTTTAACATTTTTTTTGATTTTCTCAACAGCATGATATTTGATTTTCTCCTATTTTCTTTAATTTTCTTCGATTAATGATTATTGTGCATTTTTTCTCATTACAAACCTCAATGGTCCAGATTTTTTTGCTTTTGAACATAGCCTGGCAACATAACCGACATCTTTCATAAAATTTAAACTTTTACACCTACTGTAAACCTTTTACATCGTAACTTCGTGGACAAAAAAAAAGTTATGGATTAATAGAAAGACAAGATCTATCAATTTTTCAGGAGACAATCGTGGTCAATAAATCCAAAATATCAGATAAAGAAAAATGGCACGCTGTGCCTGCTGACGAAGCATTGACATTACTTGAATCCTCTATGGATGGCCTTTCCGCTGAAGATGCACAAAAACGGTTGGAAACTTTTGGGCCAAACATGCTCTCCCAAGCCAAGAAACAAGGCCCGGTCATGCGTTTCCTTCTTCAGTTTCATAACGTGCTCATATACGTACTGCTTGCAGCTGCAGTTATCACTGCTCTTTTACAGGAATGGATCGATTCCATGGTTATTTTTGGTGTGACTATAGTCAATGCCCTCATTGGATTCATCCAGGAAGGCAAAGCAGAAAAATCCTTAGACAGCATCAAAAATATGCTTGCTCCCAAGGCCGTGGCAATCAGAGATGGTAAAAGGATCAATATCCCTGCCCAGGATCTGGTTCCAGGAGACGTGGTTGTGCTTAAGGCAGGAGATAAAATTCCCGCCGATCTTCGGCTTCTTGAGGCAAAAGATTTGCAGATTGATGAATCTGCCCTCACTGGTGAATCAGTCCCGGCAAGCAAAAATACCTATGAAGTTGATGAAGATGCATCCTTGGGGGACCGATCAGGAATGGCCTACTCCGGGACCCTGGTAACGTACGGACAGGGGCGCGGTGTTGTCGCCGCGACTGCTGAACTGACCCAGATTGGCCGTATCAGCTCTTTACTCAATCAAGTGGATACCCTTACGACTCCACTGCTGCGACAGGTTGCCAGATTTGGCCATATTTTGACTATTGCCATTCTTATTCTGGCAGGCATTACTTTTTTCTTTGGAATAATAATCAGGGGGTACGGAGCTGGAGACATGTTCCTGGCTGCTGTGGGCTTAGCCGTGGCAGCCATTCCAGAAGGCCTGCCTGCCATCATGACCATAACCCTGGCCATCGGGGTCCAGAAGATGGCCAGAAGAAATGCTATAATCCGCAGACTCCCGGCAGTGGAAACCCTTGGTTCAGTAACCATTATCTGCTCAGATAAAACCGGCACATTGACCAGAAATGAAATGACTGTGCAGAATATCTGCACCGGAGATCATCTCTTCGGAATTACCGGAGCAGGCTACTCACCTGAAGGTCATTTTACCCTTGATAATAAACAAATTAAACCTGATGACAATCCAGTGCTCATGCAGGTTTTAGAATCTGCCCTTTTATGCAATGATGCCCTTGTTCAGGAATCAGAAGGTCAATGGAAACTTGACGGAGCACCTACTGAAGGCGCTTTGGTCACTGCTGCCATGAAAGCAGGACTGACCCATGATGAACTGGACACTTCAAAGTCCAGAATCGATATCATGCCTTTCAGTTCAGAAAAAAAATTCATGGCCACCTTGAACCATGTAGGTGATCAGAAAAAGCTGCTCATTCTCAAGGGAGCACCGGAAAGAGTTTATGAAAGGTGTTCTCACCAGCGCCACAAAGATGGAGACAATCCCATGGATGTGCAATTCTGGCAAAGGCAAGGCGAAAAAATCGCTTCCCAGGGACAAAGACTTCTGGCCGTAGCCGTAAAAAATGTCCCTGACAACAAAGAAGCTTTGAACAACCAGGACATGGAAAACGATTTTGTACTTCTGGGGCTGTTTGGAATAATCGATCCCCCAAGGAAAGAAGCTGTGGACGCAGCTGCAAAACTCATAGGCAGATGCATCTCAGTGCATGAATGCCAGTCTGCCGGCATAAGGGTAAAAATGATTACCGGTGATCACTCCCTGACGGCCCTGTCCATCGCCGAAAAGCTGGGGATTGGAGACGGCAGGAAAGTCCTTACTGGACAGGAACTGGAAAAAATGAGCGACCAGGAACTGGAACAGACTGCACCAGATGTGGACGTGTTTGCCAGAACCAGCCCGGAGCATAAATTAAGACTTGTCAAAGCATTACAGACCCGCAACCATATTGTAGCCATGACCGGTGACGGAGTTAATGACGCTCCAGCACTGAAACGGGCCGATGTGGGCGTGGCCATGGGCAAAAACGGGACTGAAGCAGCCAAAGAGGCTTCAGATATGGTTCTTGCCGACGATAACTTTGCCTCCATTGCAAATGCTGTTGAGGAAGGCAGAACCGTTTATGACAACCTAAAAAAAGCCATCCTGTTCATTCTGCCCACCAATGGTGGACAGGCATTGGTGGTCATTGCCTCCATTCTCATGGGCATCGGCCTTATGGATGCCTCAGGACATTTTTCCCTGCCCATTACTCCTCCTCAGATTTTATGGATAAATATGGTCACAGCAGTGAGCTTAGCTTTGGCTCTTGCCTTTGAGCCTTCAGAAACCAATGTTATGAAAAGAGCGCCAAGATCTTCTGATGAAGGTCTAATATCAGGTTTTTTATTGTGGCGGGTCAGCTTTGTATCGCTGCTTCTGGTAATAGGCGCCCTTGGCCATTACAAACTTATCCTTGGCGGGGAAGGCTCTCAGGCACTGGCCAGCACTGCTGCAATAAACACCCTTGTCGTGGGGCAGGTATTTTATCTGTTCAACAGCAGATTTATATTTGAACCCTCCTGGAACATTTCCGGAATCCTGGGCAGCAGACCCGTGCTTCTTTCCATTGTCGTTCTAATCCTGCTTCAACTGGGTTTTACATATATGCCCTTCATGCAGTTCATTTTCCAGACAGAGGCTCTGGGAATAGGAGACTGGCTTAAGATCTTCATTTTTGGAATCATATTATTTTTCTTAGTGGAATTGGAAAAGATGTTTTTCAGGAAGAAGAAAGGGCTTAAAACTTGAGGATGTTCACTCCAAAAATATGTACAGTGAACTGCTTTTCTTGAAAAATAAATCAGATAAATTTAAGAACTTCTTAAACATACAGCTTCTGGATATTGTATTATGACTGATAACGAATACATCCGCAGCCTGGCTAAGAAATACGTGTGGTGGAAAAGCCCTGAACAGGTTTTACATGACAGAAGACACTTCCTGGCTTCTGTCATGACCTTTGCCACAGTAAAAGATACGCTTTGGATGGAACAAAACTTTTCCAGAAATGAACTGATAGATGTCTTAAAAAAACCTCCCATTGGCATTTTTACAGCACGTGCATGGCACTTCTGGCATTACAGGCTGGGTCTGGCCAAAAATGAATATGAAATTTCGGACTTGCCCAAAAGGACATGGCAAATACAAAGAAAATAATTATATGGACAGCTTTAAACCACACCTATCTATCCTGCCTTCTGCGCAAAAAAAAATATGGAACAAACTGACAATGATTCCCAAAAATTTTGTTCTATACGGAGGCACAGCAGTTGCTTTGCAATTAGGTCACAGGTCATCAATAGATTTCGATTTCTTTTCATCTGATCCTTTTGATAATGATGCTTTGTGCAAGGTTCTGTCTTCACTTGGCTCATATGAGGTAATTCAGTCCCAAAAAAACACACTGACACTGATAGTTACAGATGAATATGAACCTGTTAAAATTTCTTTTTTTGGAGGGGTTGAAAATGGAAGGATTAACCAGCCTTTAATTACTGATGACGAGATAGTCTGGGTTGCTTCTTTAGAGGATTTACTGGGACACAAACTTAAGGTTATCTTGCAGAGGGTTGAAGCCAAAGACTATATAGATATTGCCTGTCTGCTTAACAGCGGACTTTCCCTGGATAAAGGGTTGTCCTGGGTTTTAACACTATGGCCTTTTGCACCTATCCAGGAAATAGTGAGAGCTTTAACCTATTTTCAGGAAGGAGATTTTTCTGAACTTAGTGATTCCAACAGGCAAACATTAATTAAGGCATGTTCCAATGTTTCATTTCAAAATATTGTGGAATATCCATTAAATTCCCAAAGACTATCGGTATACTAACATCTTTCTGCCAAATTGGACCACACTTTTACCTGTAACTGAAGGAAAAAACCTGCCAGACTCATAGTGCTCCACTTCAATCATACCTCCCTCACTTCATATCATGAATTGTTAAATAATTCATGGCTGAAGGTGCTGAGCAGGGGGTCAGCTTTCGGTTATCAAAATCATGCAGCAATATGAAAAAGTAAGTTTAAGTCCAGGCTGTACAGGAAAAATGGCCAGCATTACGAGAAAGCTATGAGAAAAACGCCAGCAACCATAATAAGGGCAGCACCCAGTCTGGTCTTAAGGTCTTTTTCCATAAAATACAGGCCGCCAATAAGTACTCCCATGACTATACTCATCCTTTTTATGGCAATAACATACGGTACAAGGCCAATACTTATGGCGCTCATCTGAAAAATAAACCCTGCCCCGGTAAAAAATCCCATCAGCAAAAGCATGCCCGTCCCTGTTCTGAATCTGCCCTTAATGGATGAACGGTTGATAAAAAGAACTATAGTCAACCCCAGAGCAATAATACTCTGCCTTCATTTGATAATTCCAAAATCCTCGGAACTGTACTTATTTTAGTCTAAAGCACTTGATTTCTTTGGCTTTACTTTCAGCTTAAATCTTTTAACTCTCAAGATTGAACGTACACTCTTCGATTCTTTCCCAAAAGACAAAACACCTCATAAGAAATGGTTCCCCACCACGCTGCCAGTTCATGAACATCAATGCTTTGCAGGCAGTCTCCACCTAATACAAACACTTCATCTCCAGGACCCAGATCAGAAACTCCTGCAGCATCCACAGCAGTAAGCTGCATACATACCCGACCAAGAACCGGAAGTCTCTTGCCATTATACACCATCCATGACTTATTGGACAAAGATCGGGAATAACTGTCTGCGTAGCCGCACCCAATTATGGCCACACGCATGTCTTTGGGAGCGATAAAAGTCAGTCCATAGCTGATGCCTTGTCCTTTTGCGAGATCGTGTACACTTAAAATCGGGGCCTTAACGCTCATGGCCTGCTTCAGACTTGTACCCTTGTCTTGCCAGCAAGTTCCGGCAAACGGATTGCCTCCGTACAATGCTATACCCGGCCTGGATAGGCCTTTACAGATTGCCGGCAAACTGAGAATTGCAGCGGAATTAGCCAGAGACTTTTGTACATGAAATTTGGCCCGGGAAAAAACTGAGCATATCGTATCAAGAATTTCGGACTGCTCCAGAACCCTGGACTCCATCTGAGGAACGTCAGCGCATGAAAGATGAGAAATGATCATCTCAGGAACAAGACACTGGTTAGCAGCAAGATAAAGGGCAATCTCACGGGCCTGACCTGGCTCAAAACCCAGCCTTCCCATGCCTGTATCAAACTTGATTCCCACTTCAATTTTTATACCTGGAGGGCAGCTTTGAACCAGTTGTTTCAATTGAAACCACGAATGAAGCACCGGCGTAATTCTATATTCGTAAACATTATTAAAATCTTCCGGGCTCAAGGGACCAAGCAAAGAGTATATCCCCACATCTGAAAGACTTTGCCTGAGGGCTATCCCCTCATCTATTGTGCCCACAGCAAAGGTCTGGACTCCCTGAGTCAACAGGGACTGAGCTGTTTTTTCCATCCCATGTCCATAGGCATCAGCCTTAACCACAGGCATAATCTTGCCTGCAGTCTTTGAACAAAGGACACGGTAATTGTGTTGAATAGCTTTAAGGTCTATCTCTACTTTAAGCATCTCAACCTGACTATAATTTCAAAGATTACAACTTCTATCAAACTTATTAACTTCACGCCCTCAAGAGCATGTTGAAAAAAATCCTTATCAGGCAGGCTGTTAAGTATAATAAAGTCATCCGCCAATGGAAGACATCACCCTTTTACAGAAACTTGTGGACTTGCCGTTTTTCTGCTCCACAAGTTCATGGCCCATGGGCTTTTTCAATCCTGCCCTTTCAAGTACTGCCTTGAGGCGTTCATTGCTGATTTTTGATGAGCGGATCAAAGGCAGCAAACGATAATCTTTATCTGAAAACAGGCATGTCCTTAGACGGCCATCAGCCGTTATGCGCAGACGATTGCATGTGCCGCAGAAATGGTTGCTCAAAGGGGAAATAATCCCGATTCTCCCTATCCCCTGGTCTAAGGAATATATCTTTGCCGGGCCATGATTCATCCCTGGCTGCTCAATAGAATGGAGTCCGGCTAACATACCAGCATCTTGAATTATTTCCCGGGCAGGCCAGAAATGTTCTTTGTTCCACAAAGTTTTCTGACCAATGGGCATAAATTCAATAAAGCGCACATCTAAGGGTTTGGTCATAGCCAGATTAACAAAGCCTTCCAACTCGTCATCATTAACTCCCTTCAATGCTACCACATTCACCTTGACCCTGATTCCCTCTTCCAGGCAGCGGTCAATACTTGTCAGGACATTATCAAGAGAATTTTTACCTGTAATCTCGGCATACTTTTTGGGATCCAGGGTATCTAAGGAAATATTCAGTCCTTTAATGCCAATATCTTTCAACGCTCTAATTTTTCCGGCTATAAGAGTGGCATTGGTAGTGATCCTGATATCAAGCTCAGGGAATTTATCCTTTACCCGGTTAAGAAAATAAAGAATATCCCGCCTGGCAAAAGGCTCTCCACCTGTAAGACGTACCTTTTGAACATCCATTTCAGACACAACGTCAAGCAAACGAAACATGTCCTCGTAAGTCAGTACCTGCTCATGAGGGATAAAAGGCGTGCCTTTACAGGGACGACAATAAAAACAATTGAGATTGCACCTGTCAGTAACGCTCAAGCGCAGATAGCTTACTGTTCTTCCATAATTATCTTTAATCATTATTTTATCTTGTTAACTTGGGGGTAAAAAGTTTTGTGTGTAATTTTTAATTTCAAGTAATTTGGATATTATAAGCTGCAACTACAGCATCCATTCTTTTTCATGGAAAAAAATCCGGCTCACCTCGTCAGGAATATCAATACTCCTATCCTCAACAAACCTTAGATGTCTTCGAATAAGTTCACGCAGGGAATTTCTTTTCCTGGCAAACTTGTCAACACCTGCCTGAGCCTGATAGCCAACACCAAGGTCATCAGTATAAGATTTATAAATCACCGCGTTTTCAAGAGGCTGCTCTTTTCCCTTCCACAGAGCCCGAACTGCTTCCCTCTGCTTTAAAATATCATGGCAGACAAGATCAAAATTACACTGTCTGGACTCCACACACGGAGCGCAAGCAGGCATGGCCTGAAAAACACTGTGTCCCTGTCCATAAGGACCAGTTTCAAAACAATAGGCTGATGAAACAAAGATGGCTGTGACTTTGACTCCGAGATGCGCTGCAAGATGCATGGTTCCAGTATCCGGAGTCAAGACCATCTGCAGCGATGAAACCACATCCTTCAAGTCTTTAAGGCTTGTCTTGCCGGTTAAATCATTGATATCACCGGCAAGGGACGGAGCAATATGACTTTTCAGTTCTTTTGCAACAGGTTTTTCTGCATTACTTCCCAGAAGAATTATTTCTTTGGAGTTCATTTTTGATCTCAGGGCCTGAATAATCATGGTTAGACTTGAGACTGGAACAGACCGCCTGAGATTTCTCCCGGCCAGGACTACGCCCAGGCCCTGCCCCTCTTCTGAGGCTGGCGGATTGACCTTATCCGGACCAATGGGAAAGGGGGCAAAATAACCCCAGAAATCCATAAGATTTATGGGGCTGAGTCTTCTTTGACCTGCCAGGCGGAAAAAAAGTCTGGTCCAGGGATGTCGCATTTCCTGACCATCAATGCTCTTGTATCCTTTGACAATATCTGGATCAAAAAGCCTGGACAAAGAAAAATTCAAGCCTGAGAAGTTAAGGTTCACCACCAGATCAAAATCATTGGCAGCAAGATCTTTAATACTCCTGGAGTTGTACTCAAGAATATCCTTTGAATCTGTAGCTGATTCTGCATGGGCTTTAAGGGGATGAATCACTGCGCCCGGATAAATAATCTCAGACAGGGAGACAAGAGAGCTGTCCACAGCAAGGTGAACCTCTGAATGGGTCTGAATGGACTTTACAAGACGCTTGGTCTGCAATAAATCACCAAAGCGAGCCAACTGAATAATTAAGGTCCTTGAGGTCAACTTTTTTCCGGGGAATAATATTGATTATGTTCAAGATTCTGAAAAAATTATTTATATCACAGCACTGTAAGTATTTCCAAATTTCAACCTTATAACAAGTAATCTTTCCGGGCAACCATAACAAATCCTTGAAAATCTTACACTCAAACATAAAATGCGCTATTACCCATTATTCTTAGATATTTCTCACAAGACCTGCATGGTGGCAGGTGCGGGAACAGTAGGCACAAGAAAAATCAAGACCCTGATCCAGTGTTCCCCGGAACGGATTATTGTTATTGATCCTCATGCTTCCACAATCGACATCCCTGATCCGAAAAATATAATCAGGCATCTGAGGGAAGACTTTACTCCGGATCATTTAAAAGGGTGCTCCCTTGTCTTTGCCTGCACAAACAACCCCGAGGTAAACAACCTTATAGTTGAATCCTGCCGGGAAAAAAATATCTGGTGCAACGTGGCTGAACGACCAGAGCTTGGAGACTTTATACTTCCTGGAGTTTTTTCCAGGGATGATTTGATCATCGCCGTTTCCACCTGCGGATGCAGCCCTGCCCTTACAGCTAAGATAAAAAATGATTTAAATGAAATTTACGGCTCAGAATACGCTCTCTTGACCCAACTTATGGCAGAAGTTAGAAATCTGATTCTACCCCTTAATTTTCCCCAGAAAAACAACAGGGAATATTTCAGAAAAGTTGTCAATTCAAATGCTTTGGAGCTTCTCGAGTCCGGAAAAAAACAGGAACTTATATTCCTGTTAAAGGAAATTTTGCCAAAACAGACCCATAACCAAATCCAAGGTGTAACCGATGCTCTCCTTTAGAATTCTGGATTTCTTTATTGCGCTTCTGTACTTTACCGGGGCGCTTTCTTTTCTGCTTGGACTTATCTATTCCAGCAAAAAGACTCAGGACAGGGCAGTTATCCTTACCATTGCCGGTTTTGGTCTGCACAGCATGGATTTATTCCTCAAGTATATACTTGGCATCGGTGAAATTCTTACCCAGAGCCAGTTTTATATAAGCCTGATGGCCTGGTCATTTCTTCTGATTTACTTTTTCTTATGGTGGAAGCTCAAGCTTAAGTTTCTTTCCATTGCTGCTGCTCCCTTAGCCCTTCTACTTTTCAGCGGTTCCCTGGCCATCTCTCCATCAACTCTGCCTATCCCTGGAATACTTCAGGGGTTGTGGTTTGGGCTGCACATCGGTTCTTTATTTATAAGCATGGCCCTGCTGGCCATGGCCTTTGGATCCGGTATAAGCTATATATACTTAGACAAAAAAATTAAAAACAAAACAAAACTTCGCAATGTCTCCAAAGACATCCCTTCTCTGCAAAGCTTTGACCGGGCCAACCATCTATCAGTCATCTTTGGATTTCCCCTGTATACTGTGGGTGTGCTGTCAGGATTTATCTGGGCTGCTTTCACCTGGAAAACTATATTCACCTGGGACCCCAAAGAAATCATAACCGTTTTCATCTGGTTTGTTTTTGCATGGCTTTTTCACAAAAGAATTTCCGGAGCCTGGAGAGGCAAAAAAGCTGCTCAAATGGCCATTGTCATTTTTGCCCTCACCCTTATCTCTTTTATTGGCATCAACTTTTTCACTGAAACACACCACAGCTTAAGGCCGTAATGGAACAGCACATATACCTTTTTGGACTCAATCATAAAACTGCTGACGTGGAGATCAGAGAAAAGTTTGCTCTTTCAGGATTTGATCCTGAAGGCAGTGGACTTATGGGGCAAAAAAGCCCCATTAAAGAGACTCTGGTTTTGTCTACCTGCAACAGAGTGGAAATCATCTGTGTAAGCGATGCGGGGTTGGATGAAGTTTCACCCATCATTATAAAATCATGGGCAAAATTTTGCCGGCAGGACTGTTCCCTTCTCCAGAAACATATCTACACATTTGAAGATTTAAAGGCGGTGGACCATCTTTTTTCCGTTGCCGCAAGCCTTGACTCCATGGTCCTGGGAGAACCTCAGATTTTAGGGCAGCTAAAGGATGCCTACCGGGAGTCCGTAAAAAACAAGACTGCCGGAGTGATCATTAACCGCCTGCTGCACAAATCATTTTCCGCTGCCAAAAGAATACGTACAGAAACAGACGTATCCTCCAGCGCTGTTTCCATAAGCTACGCTGCTGTGGAGCTGGCCAAAAAAATATTTGGAGAGCTTCAGGACCAGAGTGCCATGCTTATCGGTGCGGGAGAAATGGCTGAACTGGCGGCACTTCACCTCTTAAACAGTGGACTCAAAGATATAATGGTGGCCAACAGGACTCCGGCAAGGGCAGAAGAACTTGCAGAAAGATTCAAGGGACAGGCCATGTGCATGGAAAAAATGTTAGACCATTTGCACAAGGCAGATATTGTCATCAGCTCCACCGGTGCAACTTCCACAATAATCAGTGCCCGTCAGGTCAAAGAGGTCTTGAAAAAAAGAAAAAATCAACCCATGTTTTTCATTGATATTGCTGTGCCAAGGGACCTGGATCCGGACATCAACATGCTGGATAATGTTTATCTTTATGACATTGACGACCTCAAGGAAGTTGTTGAGGAAAACCTGGCAGGCCGAAGAGAAGAGGCTGACAAAGCCAGGGAAATTGTAAGACAGGAAGTTGAAAAGTTTTCTCTCTGGCTGAAATCACTTGATTTAAGCCCGACCATAGTTGATCTCCTTAACCGCGGAGAAGCCATTGCTCAAAAAGAAATCAAAAAATCTCTACGCAGCCTTGGCCCTGACGTGGATGAGGCCACCCAAAAAGCAATGGAACAATTAGCCACATCTTTAGTTGGCAAACTATATCATGAACCCATCATTTTTCTCAAACGAAGATCCAGAGAAGAGGAATCCTCTGATAAATTCATAGATCTGACCAGAAGAATATTCAATCTCGACAATGAACAGGCCCCGGAAAACGCTCATCAGAACAGAAAAAGGAAATAACTCATGCGTTCATATCTAATTGAGGAAATAAGCACACAGGACATGTCAAGAATCATTGAGGCAGTAACCCTGAAAGCATACAAAACCCCAATGGAAAATCTTTTCTGGATCATTCTTCCTAAAGAGCTGCTTACACTGGAACAAAAGGAACATTCAGACCAGTGCGGACCACATTACCTTGCTTTGGAAACAGGAGAAGACTGGGTTAAGTTAGAACTATTAATTCGCTGCGAGCGGAAAATCCGCTGCGACTGTATTTCCTATGCAAACCCTGAGCAGAGGGAATACATGATTGATTTTCTGGACCAGACCATTAGAAACCAGGACGTTAGAGTCTGATTTTAACCAGGGGCCGACCCTGCATCTCACTTCTAACTGCAGGAAGGCAGTTATCAAAAGTTAAAATTGTTGTGCATAATTTTGCTTGACCCTTTTTACACCCCGTACTAAAGCCCGGCCATACGAATTAACGTTTTTTATCTCCTAACTTGCTGTTAAAAACATCCCAGTTGTCGCGTCGCTACAAAAGGACTAAAATGCAGAAAAATACCCATTCCAAAAAACGAAAAAAGCCACCCCATGGTGATTCCATCCATTTTTAAGTTCTGTAAAGTCAAAAGTTTATTTATTCTTGTACCTGTTCACCGCATTTTTCAGTTCATTGGAACAGCCTGCATCCTGATTTTTTCGCGCCATTGCTGCTTATTTGAGCCGCTATAAACCCGAACTTTTGACTGACTTTTTAACTATCCTGTTTCATAAAATATTTTTTTGAGGTGATAAAATGCAAGAATGGATCAACCAGCTCCAAAATATCGTCAATACTAAGGAAAAACTGGAAAAATTTATAAATATCTCTCCAGAAGAAATGGAGGCCATCTCTTCCATGAAAACCAAATGGGGAACAACTCCTTACTTTGCATCTCTCATGGAACCTGATGACCCCAATTGCCCAATACGCAAACAGGTAATCCCCAACAAGCTCGAGCAGCAGAACTGTTATGGTCTTCAGGATTACCTGATTTTCAAGGAAAACAGGGCTGTAGGTGAAAAAAGGCCTGACTGCATTGCAAGACAGTATCATGACCGCATTGCGTTTACTGTCACTGATATCTGCGCCAATTACTGCAGACACTGTTTCCGCAAGGAAATGGTTGTGGATCAGGACCTTGTCCTGCGCTTTGACCTCAATGAAGGCCTTGACTGGATCCGGGAACATTCAGAAGTAAGGGACGTTCTAATCACTGGCGGTGACCCATTTATACTTTCGGACGACAAATTAGACAGAATCATCACTGAACTGAGACGCATTCCCCATATTCAGATGATTCGCTTCGGCACAAGGACACCCATTGTACTTCCCCAGAGGATAACCCCTGAACTCATGGAAATCCTGGGAGATTTCCACAGGGTTCCCATCTGGATCAATACCCAGTGCAACCACCCCAATGAACTAACAGAGCAGACCGCTGAAGCTGTGTTCAACCTCCTAAAATGCGGGGTCAATGTTGGAAATCAGGCTGTACTTCTAAAAGGTATAAATGATGATGTGGAAACTTTCAGGCACTTGCATCAAAAACTCCTTTCCGTTAGGATAAGACCCTATTATGTTTTTTACTGCGAACCTGCACCGGGGATTGATCATTTCAGAACCCCTGTAGAAAAAGGAGCAGAACTTATCCGGGATGCTCTTAGAGGTCATACTACAGGACTTGCGCAGCCAATGTATGTCATCGCCACCAATATTGGAAAAATACCGCTTATGCCTGACTATTATATTCAGGGAAAAAATGAATCCGAATATACTCTAAAAAACTACAAAGGACAGACCACTACTCTGCCTGTAATCAGAGATTGAATCAAAAATGGGGCCTGGACAGACCTTCCAGGCCCCATTTAGAAAACCTCTGTAATCTTTACCCACATGAACAATTGCGACAGCAAAGAAGGCGAACCCGCCCCTCACATAAAGCAACACCCTGCCATTTTTCCTGGTTTTATAACTTCTAACTACACTACAGACAGATATTATAGTCCTGTCTGCTTGAACACCCAGAATCGAAACTCAAGACTCCAGCTGAAAAATCCTTATATTTCAAGTCACTTTGCGCCTCTGTTTATATCTAACAATATCTTTCCAAACATTTCAAATTTTTTCGGTCATCCCTGTTTCGGTTCAAGGGATTTTCCGGCATATTATGATATGTATTTTACAACTGCTTCCCAATTAACGAAGCAAAAGGAGATGAAAAGGTGAACCTGGAAGAAATTGAAAAACTCATGGAAAATTCCGATTCCACTGAAATTGTTTTTACAGACCTCAATGGCAGGGTAAGACGTCTGCCTGTAAATCCCAAGAATATCGATTCCATATTCAAAGACGGAATCGGTTTTGATGGCAGTTCAGTCTCAGGAATAGCTACTGTGGATAAGAGTGACCGCATGCTTATCCCTGTTTTGGAAAGTATCAAGAACATCAGATTCAGGGACAAGAAAACCTCTCTTTTTGTAGGAGCCATCCATAACGAACAAAGACAAAGAGCCAGGACTGACCCCAGGTATGTTCTGGAAAAAGCGGTTAATGAAGCCTGGGATGAATTTGGATTTCAATTTATGGCCAGTCCTGAATATGAATTCTTTCTCTTTAACAAAGATGAATACTCCAAGAATCTGAATACGGACAATGCAGGCTACTGTGATGCTGACCCCAGAGACCGTGGGGAAAATGTCCGTAAC
>JBHEPK010000349.1:407-680 GCA_046260325.1 Desulfonatronovibrio sp. | reverse complement strand
GACGAGGAGCATCAGTAAAATGGCCGAAATACTTGTATTAGATGATGTCCTGGATGCAGTGGTCCTGATCAGAAAAATACTGACGAAGAAGGGACATACCGTGCACACTTTCACAGAGGAAGAGGAGGCGATCGGCTTCGCCGGCGGCAATCATATCGATCTGGCCATTCTTGATATCAAGCTCAAAAAAATGAGCGGCATTCAAGTCCTGGAACAGCTGAAGAAGGTCAGCCCGGAAATGAAGGTCATCATGCTCACCGGCTATCCGACTAT
>JBHEPK010000349.1:0-307 GCA_046260325.1 Desulfonatronovibrio sp. | reverse complement strand
GGACGGCAGGTATTGCCCTGCTCAATGACGATGAGCGCCCGCAGCAGCCATTGATCAGAGTCGGCGCCCGCGGTGCCGGACGCTGGCGCGAGACGAGCTGGGATGAGGCTCTTGATTATGTTGCCGGAAAAATGGCGGCAATCAAAGAGCAGTACGGCCCGGAGTCGGTTGTCCTTTCTTCCCGCGGCGGCCCATGGCAGCAAATGTACAAGGCCTTTATTCACGCCTTCGGTTCGCCCAACTACACCAACCACGACTGTACCTGCGGACGGAATACCCATCATGCCGGCCTGTCCATCAACGGTGT
>JBHEPK010000348.1:399-702 GCA_046260325.1 Desulfonatronovibrio sp. | reverse complement strand
GTTCAGACAAAATTGGTAATATATTAGGTGTTATTGTTGCTATTGCAGAACAAACGAACTTACTGGCGTTAAATGCAGCCATTGAAGCTGCCAGAGCCGGTGACGCCGGACGTGGTTTTGCTGTTGTCGCCGATGAAGTCAGAACTTTAGCTACCCGAACTCAGCACTCAACCGATGAGATTTCTTCCATTGTTGAGAGTATTCAAGGAGCGATTAAAGACGTCAGCCAAATCATCAATGATGTCGAACTCCGCTCAACGTCAACTAATGAAGAGGCGTTAAAAGCTGAACGTGCTATCAGTC
>JBHEPK010000348.1:0-257 GCA_046260325.1 Desulfonatronovibrio sp. | reverse complement strand
AAGAAGTAAAATGAGCACACTTTTACATGGATTGTGTCTGGTAAAAGTCTCCTTTTTCCTGATCTTAATCACTGCGGATTTAAAAGATGAGTCAAACAATTCCACAACAACCGATCGAATATAATATGAAGGTCGTTAGGCAGTTTACTGTCATGACCATTATTTGGGGTATCGTCGGTATGGCGTTGGGCGTATTGATAGCTGCCCAGCTAGTCTGGCCGGAGCTAAACTTCAATACACCTTGGTTAACCTACTCC
>JBHEPK010000347.1:0-703 GCA_046260325.1 Desulfonatronovibrio sp. | reverse complement strand
CGAGTTTAACAGGAAATTGAATTCAAAAAAGGGATCAAAAACTTCCTGTACCCCGATGTTCCAGGGACCCTCCCCGGCAATGACCTCGCAGGGGCCAGGTTTAATATTTTTCTGGACTTCTTCCAGGAAAAAGCGGGTTCCGGCCTCAGGCGCAATGGGCACAATGCCCATACTGGCAAATCGTTTGTTCAGCTCCTGAGTGGCCATGCCAGGATTGTCCCAGGGCCCCCAGTTGACCTCGGTTCCCAAACCTGCCGGCAGTGGAGCTGAAGAAGACGATCATCTGCAAAAAATCCTGACGGAGGTATTGGGACAGGATGTAGGTGCTGTCTGTCTTCACGTCAAAGACCTGATCGAAAGACTGGGCATCCTTTTCCTCAATCAGCTTGTCCAGGATCACTCCTGCCCCGTGGAGAACCGCATCCAGACGGCCGTGCCGGGAGTATATCCTGTCGATCAATCGCCCGAACTTCTTTTCATCCCGTACATCCAGGGCATGGTACTCCACATTGGCCCCGAGTTGGGAAAAAGAGGCCAGATTGTCCCGAACTGCCCTGTTTCGCAAAACACCCTGGATGTCTTTTTCAATCTGAGCCGGGGTCTTGCCCAAACGTTGGGCATTGTTTTGCTCAAGAAAATGGGTCCGCAGCTCTGCGGCGGACTCCAGTTCTGCAATCCCGGGCAGCGTGTCATCGTCTTCAAC
>JBHEPK010000346.1:0-703 GCA_046260325.1 Desulfonatronovibrio sp. | reverse complement strand
GCAGTATCCACATAACGTGCGGATAATTCGAGTAATGTGTTCAGGGATGGTTCATCCGGAATTTATAATGGATGCCTTGTCTCAAGGAGCGGACGGGGTGATGGTACTTGGCTGACACCTCGGTGAATGTCATTACCTGGATGGTAATTATAAAGCTATGACCCGTTCCGACATGGTTGTTGAGTTGTTGGAAGACTTTGGATATGAGGCCGATCGGTTTAAATTGACCTGGGTGTCTTCTGCGGAGCCGGACAAGTTCGTTGCTGCGGTTAAAGAAATGACTGCACGCATCAAAAAATTAGGCCCTGTAAATGGTCAGGATGCCTCAGTGGCATAAAGGGAGGAGATATGGGTGTAACTACTGCTATGGTATGGTTGGGATCCTGTTCGGGATGTGAAATAGCCATCCTGAACATTGGTGAAGATCTCGTTCCAATAATAACTGAGGCTTTGGACATTGTTCACGCCCCGGTTCTGATGGATCATAAATATTTCGGCCAGTGTGGGGAAGGATTGACGCTGACGATTCCGGAAGCTGTTGTCGGCATTGTGACCGGTGGAGTGAGTAATCACGAACATCTTGAAGTTCTGGAAGAGATGCGTGAGAAATGTAAGGTATTGATAGCTCTTGGTACCTGTGCGACACACGGAGGAATCCCTGCCCTGATGAATGGCCAGGATCGTCAGGAAAGCTGGGAAGGAA
>JBHEPK010000345.1:445-705 GCA_046260325.1 Desulfonatronovibrio sp. | reverse complement strand
ATTCATACCATCGTAGGTGCCGGAGCGGCCGGGGGCAGCACCATGGATGCGGCCAATATGCTCAAACCCCTGCTGGCAGATGGCAGTATTAAATGCATCGGCGCCACAACCTATGAAGAGTATAAAAATGCCTTCGAAAAAGACCGCGCGCTTTCCCGGCGTTTTCAGAAAATTGATATTGTGGAACCGGATGAAGCCACGACCATCCAAATTCTGGAAGGTCTCAAAAGCGTTTTTGAAACGCATCACAACATTAAATA
>JBHEPK010000345.1:0-239 GCA_046260325.1 Desulfonatronovibrio sp. | reverse complement strand
CCGGTTTGGGAGACGCTAACAAGCCCGTGGGCTCGTTTCTCTTCAGCGGCCCTACCGGCGTAGGCAAAACCGAGTTATGCCGAGTGATGGCCGATCAGCTCGGCATCGAGCTGGTGCGCTTCGACATGAGCGAATATATGGAAAAGCACACCGTCTCACGGCTTATTGGCGCACCGGCCGGCTATGTCGGCTTTGAGCAGGGCGGGCTGCTCACCGAAAGCGTGCGCAAGAATCCTAAC
>JBHEPK010000344.1:0-706 GCA_046260325.1 Desulfonatronovibrio sp. | reverse complement strand
CAGAATACTGGGTAGCCACTGACCGTCTGGACTTAAGCGCAGATGATATTGCCCTGATTTACAAGCTACGCTGGGACATCGAGAAATTTTTCAAGTGGTGGAAACGCCACTTGAATGTGTATCATATATTATTTCGATCCAAATATGGGCTGTTAATTCAAATTCTTGCTGGTTTGATCACCTACCTTCTTTTGGCTATGTATTGCCAGGAAGAGTTTGGTGAGAGAGTAAGTATAAAGCGTTTTAGAGAGCTGCGTATTCAAATCCATAACGAGGTCATTGCTGCCGGTGGACCTCCAGTTTTTTTACAACAAAGTGGACCGTAAATTTGATTAGAAATATTTTGAAACCTATGCAAATTCTTTACTGGACAACACTGGGATAAATTAGATGAATGAATGCAACCCGTCATGGGGGACTCACTTTTCAGCTGATGAAATAGAGCAGGCAAGACTTGACGGCCGTCTTCTTTCAATGGAGCTGGAATTGTCCAGGGCCTGCAACCTCCGCTGCATCTATTGTTACGCAGAGTCAGGGACAGCTATGGAAAACGAACTGGATATTACTGAAATAACCGGAGTTGTTGACCAGGCGCTGGAACTGGGTGCCAGGCGGATTATTGTCCTTGGAGGAGGTGAGCCCCTGGCTCATCCGCAAATTATGCCCATCCTGCGTTATATTCATAAGAAAGGAGCAGCCATTGACC
>JBHEPK010000343.1:479-744 GCA_046260325.1 Desulfonatronovibrio sp. | reverse complement strand
GTACATGGGGAAAACCTGAAGTATGCCGGGTGGTTGACTAATTACAGTATTTAGTTTTCATCTCTCGAAGACTCCCTCGCAATGACAGCTGACAGCCACAGACGTGGTTACGCAACACCTGTCATTGCGAGGGAGCGAAGCGAGTGAAGCAATCTGTATGGCAAAACCTTAAAGTATAGTGCAGCTGTAGTTTATAGTGAGAGAATAATGGCAAAAGCTGGATTGACCGCAAAATACAGACCACAGCGTTTTAAAGATATTGTTG
>JBHEPK010000343.1:0-301 GCA_046260325.1 Desulfonatronovibrio sp. | reverse complement strand
TCCTGATTTTGAGCCCTGTAATGAATGTACTAACTGCCTCCAGATAACCAGGGGGATTTCTTCAGACGTTCTTGAGATAGATGCTGCATCCCATACAGGAGTGGATAATGTGCGCAAGCTGCGCGAGGATGCAGTCTATTTTCCCATGAGCGGAAAGTACAAGGTCATCATTATTGATGAGGCTCATATGCTTTCCAATGCAGCGTTTAATGCCCTGCTTAAGACCTTAGAAGAACCCCCGGGGCACTGTGTTTTTATAATGGCTACAACTGCTCCGGAAAAGTTTCCTCCCACTGTAGTC
>JBHEPK010000342.1:0-766 GCA_046260325.1 Desulfonatronovibrio sp. | reverse complement strand
CGGTATATATCCAGCTGTGGATCCGCTTGACTCAACCTCTCGAATCCTGGATCCGAAAGTTGTTGGTGATGACCACTACGATACAGCTCAGGAAGTGAAAGAGATTCTACAGAAGTACAAAGACCTTCAGGATATCATTGCTATTCTGGGTATGGATGAACTTTCTGACGAAGATAAGACGGTTGTAAGCCGTGCCCGTCGGGTACAGCGTTTCCTCAGTCAGCCATTCTTTGTAGCCGAGCAGTTTACCGGACAAAGCGGTGAGTACGTGAAGATCGATGACACTATTAAGGGATTTAAGATGATCCTGGAAGGTGAATTGGATCATCTGCCTGAGAACTCCTTCCACTTAGTCGGTACGATTGAGCAGGCTCAGGAGAAAGGCGAAAAACTTCTTGCTGAAACAGAAGAATAATTAAACCGGAGATAACCGTGTCTAAAACTTTTCAAGCACAATTACTGACACCCGAAGGCTCACTGTTTGAAGGTGAAGTTGAAGGTGTACAGGTTCCCGGAAAAAGCGGTAATTTTTTAATGCTTTATAATCACGCACCAATTGTATCATCACTTGATGTTGGTCGCATTATCATTAAGAAACCGGACAACAGCGAAACCGTTTATGCTGTGAGCGGTGGCTTTGTAGAGATGAATGATAACAAGCTAACCATGTTGGCCGAAAAGGCTGAAGAAGCATCTGAAATTGATGTGGAAGAGGCGAAAAAATTACGCGAAGAGGCTAAAGAGCGATTGAAAGACGTAAGTTTAG
>JBHEPK010000341.1:409-782 GCA_046260325.1 Desulfonatronovibrio sp. | reverse complement strand
CTGTTTTACTTCCAAAGACAGATATTGAAGAAACAGCATTAATCGCGAATCGAATAAACGAATACACATCACAAGGCAAGGTTGAAAAAATCAAACTCTCTATTTCACACGGATATGCCACGAAGGAAACTGATGATCAATCATTGATTGAAGTTTTTGCAACCGCGGAAAACCATATGTATAGGCATAAGCTGTATGAGCGTTCGAGCATAAGGGGTAACACAATAGAACTGATCATGAAAACGCTTTTCGAAAAGAGCAATCGAGAATCACAACATTCAGAAAGAGTGGGCAATATTTGCCACGCTATTGCATCTGCAATGAATTTTGATGAGAGCTATGTTAAAAAAATGAGAATCGCCGGACTTGTCCA
>JBHEPK010000341.1:0-242 GCA_046260325.1 Desulfonatronovibrio sp. | reverse complement strand
CGATGAATGGCTTGAGATGAAAAAACACCCCGAAATAGGTTGGCGTATATTAAGCACCTCGAACGATTATTTAAAGTTGGCGCAATTTGTTCTTAATCATCATGAAAGATGGGATGGCAGCGGATACCCCTATGGAATCAAGGGAGAAGCAATACCGCTTGAATCAAGGATCATTGCAGTTGCTGATGCTTATGACGCAATGACCAGTAAAAGAAGCTATCGAAAAGGACATGGTAAAGAAG
>JBHEPK010000340.1:0-785 GCA_046260325.1 Desulfonatronovibrio sp. | reverse complement strand
ACCTGACCCTCGGGGATATTTCAATGCTCAGGTTGTCCCGTTCAGTTGAGAGGACCACCATTCCGCTCATTGGCAGGGACGCTCCTGTGGAACTTCTCAGTCCCGGGAAAATAGGCACGGTCATCGGCTGGGGCAATACCATACCTTATGGAGACCTTACTTCTGAGATACTCTTACAGGTGGATCTGCCGGTTATTGATGATGATCAGGTTATGCAGGTCATGCTTGATTATGAGCGAAATCATCTGGAAGAGGGCGAGGAAGAACCTGAATATACTCCTGAAATCCTGAAGAAGTTGAAGCATGGCATGTTCGGGGCAGGTTATCTTTACGAAAACAAGGATTCCGGTCAGGGTGATTCAGGTGGTCCTTTTATGATTCAGGATGAGCAGGGCAACTGGGTCCTGGCCGGTCTTGTAAGCTGGGGGTTTGAAGACGCTGCTCAGGGGGCTTACGGCATGTATACCCGCGTTTCCAGTTATGCCTACTGGGTCACCAACATGGTAGACGGGAGCAGGGTATTCAATTATCTCGAAGATACTTATCCGGAGATAGTAGGGCCATCCGGCCCTGAATCAGAGATTCTGGGCATGGAGGGAATCCCGGTCCACTATCGTTGTTATGAACAGAAGCAGGCCTGCCTGGCGGTAACCTATGGCCAACTGTTTTATATCGGACCTTTAAGTAACAACCAGTTTGTGGGCATAGAAAATCTTGATGACTGGCTGCCCCTGATTGAGGACAGTGAATAAACAACAAGCCATTGCTATTCTAAGGCTTAACAT
>JBHEPK010000034.1:2429-14750 GCA_046260325.1 Desulfonatronovibrio sp. | reverse complement strand
GGTAGAAGCTCGCCAACGCCTATTACTGATAAAGAAGCAGAAAAAATTCTTAACACTGTTCAATCGCGTCAAGAACAACCCCGACCAAAATTTCATTTTGCACGTGGTGATGAAATCAGGGTTGTTGATGGACCATTCGCAAATTTTAACGGCGTTGTTGAAGATGTAAATTATGATAAAGGAAAGCTTAAGGTCTCTGTTTCAATATTTGGGAGACAGACTCCAGTTGAGTTAGATTTTGTTCAGGTTTCTAAAAGCTGATATTTAGAGGTATATTAAATGGCCAAAAAAGAAATGGCAAAAATTAAACTGCAGATTCCAGCAGGAGTCGCTAATCCATCTCCACCTGTTGGTCCGGCCCTTGGACAGCACGGCGTAAATATCATGGAGTTCTGCAAGTCGTTTAATGCTAAGACACAAAACGATAAAGGCATGGTCATTCCGGTAGTCATTACTGTCTATCAGGATAGATCTTTTACCTTCATTACCAAGACACCACCAGCAGCGATACTTTTGCTGAAAGCTGCAAAGCTTGACAAAGGCTCTGGAGAACCAAACAAGAACAAAGTTGGTAAGGTAAGCAAGGCCCAGATTGAGGATATTGCAAAATTGAAGATGCCCGATCTTAACGCAGCAGATATCAAGGCTGCATCTAAAACTATAATGGGAACTGCCAAAAGCATGGGCATTGAGGTAGAAAAATAGTTCCAAGAGGTAATCACCAATGCCGAAACATGGTAAAAAATATAATAATTCCAAATCCAAAGTAGATTCTAACCAGAAAGTTCAGGTTAAAGATGGAGTCAAGCTGGCTTTGGAAACTTCTTATGCCAAATTTGATGAGACTGTTGATGTGTCTGTTCGTCTTGGAGTAAATCCCAAGTATGCTGATCAGATGGTCAGAGGAGCAGTGAGTCTTCCTCATGGCCTTGGTAAAGATGTAAGAGTCGTGGCTTTCTGTAAGGGAGAAAAGGAAGCTGAAGCAAGAGAAGCCGGAGCTGATGAAGTCGGCGGAGAAGAGCTGATTGAGAAAATCAAAGAAGGCTGGCTAGAATTTGACAAAGCTGTAGCCACACCGGATATGATGGCCTTAGTTGGAAAAATCGGTCGGGTTTTGGGGCCCAGGGGACTTATGCCCAATGCCAAAACCGGTACTGTAACTTTTGAGCTTGGGACTGCTATTCGTGAGCTTAAGGCAGGTAAGGTCGAGTTTAAAGTTGATAAGGCCGGCATTGTTCACGCTCCTCTTGGTAAAGTTTCTTTTGGTCCGGAGAAGATTTCTGATAATCTCAAGGCCCTTTTTGATACACTTCAAAAGCTTAAACCTTCAACTGCCAAGGGTACTTACTTTAAAGGAATAGCCTTATCCACTACCATGGGACCTGGAGTACGTATTGATTCCTCAAGTCTCAAAAGTAAAGTGGAATAATTTCCCTGCAAATAATTTAGTTTCATATTTATGAGTCAGAGAAAACAGGTGGCTTAGCCCTTAATTTCCTGTCGAGACTGCTTTGGCTCAATATTAGAGATAAAGCGAGGTGATAAAGTGAACAGAGAAGACAAGGCCAAGATTATTCAAAGTATACGGGATAAAGCTAACCGTGCCTGTATTACTGTGGTTACAGATTTTAAAGGATTATCTGTAGAGGAGATGACAGAGCTTCGCAGTAATCTCAGAGAACAGAATGTTGAATACCAGGTAGTTAAGAACACCTTAGCCCGAATAGCCCTTGAGGAATCTCCTCATAGTGCAATTAAGGATAAATTCAAAGATTGTTGCGCGGTTGCTTTTGGTTTTGATGATCCCGTTGTTGCTGCCAAGGTCCTGGTACAATTTGAAAAAAAGAGTAAAAAATTCCAGAACAGATTTGCAAGTCTTGATGGGAAGTTTTTAGAAGCTGAATCCCTGAAGGAACTTTCCGAACTTCCAGGTCGAGATGAACTCTTAGCTAAGACCCTTGGTACCATGAATGCTGTGCCTACAAATTTTGTCTGTCTTTTTGCCAATGTTATAAGGGGCATGTTTAATGTTCTCAACGGCGTAAAAGAACAGAAAGAAGAACAATAGTATATTAAAGAGCCAAAGTATAATTTAGGAGGATATGATGTCTGATATTTCAAAAGAACAGGTAGTTGAATTTATTTCCAATATGACTGTATTGGAACTTTCCGAGTTTATCAAGGAACTTGAAGAAAAGTTTGGTGTGTCAGCAGCAGCTCCTGTTGCAGCCATGGCCGCAATGCCAGGTGCTGGGGCTGGAGATGGCGGTGCTGAAGAAGAAGAAAAGACTGAGTTCGATGTAGTTCTTAAGGAAGTCGGTGGAAATAAAATTGCTGTCATTAAAGCAGTTCGTGCCTTGACGAGCCTTGGACTTAAAGAAGCCAAAGCTAAAGTTGATGAACTTCCTTCAGCTATTAAAGAAGCTGTTTCCAAGGATGATGCAGAAGAAGCTAAAAAGCAGCTTGAAGAAGCAGGCGCAACAGTAGAAGTTAAATAAAGTATATGCAGCCTCAGGCTGTCCTTTATATTTAAAAGTTTAGAGAGCACGAGATCAATGGATACTTGTGCTCTCTAAACTATTTGTATTTAAAACTGATTATTCTAAATATGAATCAAAAAAAGAAATAATTCAACATAAAAATACTGTATTTTTAGCAAACGAATATAATATTGCACTTATAATTTTAAAAAACTCGAATAAAATCAATATAGACATTGTTTAAATATAATGCCCTCAGTCCACTTTTTTCTCATCTAACAATATTAAAATATTATTTTTATTTAACGCATATAAGTTTCAGGTAAACTTAGGACTATCAGTCTTTCAGGTCACAACATTAAATTCTTGCCATACAAGGATTTTCAAAAATCTTACTCAAACGCGAGGATAACATGGCACTCTTCACCAAAAATTTCGGCCAGATTAAATATACATTAAAAGTTCCGCATCTGCTCAAGCTCCAGTTAAGCTCTTACCAGGATCTTCTTCAGGAGGATACAGACCCTGCAACCAGGGCAGATAAAGGCCTTGAAGCCGTATTCAGGTCTGTTTTTCCTATTGAAGATTTCAACAAAACTGCCACACTTGAATTCGTCAGTTATGAAATAGCCCAGCCCAAGTATGATGTCAGTGAATGTATTTCCAAAGGTCTTTCTTATGATTGTCCCATAAGAATTAAAGTCAGGCTCATTGTATTTGATGTTGATGAAGAGTCTGGAAACAGAACTGTTCGTGATATTAAAGAACAGGACATATATTTCGGCACAATCCCCTTGATGACTGAAAAAGGAACTTTTATCGTTAATGGTACGGAAAGGGTTATTGTTAATCAGCTCCAGCGTTCACCTGGCATCATTTTCGAGCATGATTCCGGAAGAAGTCATTCCAGCAAAAAGGTGCTTTACAGTTCCCGCATTATACCCATGCGCGGTTCCTGGCTGGATTTTGAGTTTGACCATAAAGATATTTTTTATGTGCGCATTGACAGAAGAAGGAAATTGTATGCGACCATTCTTCTAAAAGCCATGGGAATGACCAGTGAAGAAATCCTTAATTATTTTTATGAGACTGAACATATTCATTTTAAGGGAGATAGAGCTTATCGCAAAATTATTCCTGAACATTACAGAAAAGAGATGGCCTTTGTTGATTTAGAAGATAATGAGGGAAAAATTCTGGTCAAGAAAGGTCGCCCCATAACCAAGCGGGCCTGGAAACAGCTGATTAAGGGTGGAATAGAATTTATTGAAATTGATCCATCTTATCTTTCCCAGCAGTATATATCACGCGATCTTATCCATCCCGAAACAGGTGAAGTCTTGGCAGAGATGGGTGATCAGCTGAGCCCTGATATCATTCAAGGTATCATTGACGATAAAATATCAGATATTCAAATACTTTACACTGCAGGTCAGGATGTATCATCATCAATACGTGATACTTTGAAACTTGATAAAACCAAAGATATGCTTGAGGCACAGGTAGAAATTTATAAACGGTTACGACCGAGTTCTCCGCCGACTCCTGAGATTGCCTCGAATTTTTTCGATAACCTTTTTAGAAATTCTGATTACTATGACTTATCACCTGTAGGCAGGTATAAGCTTAATTCCAGGTTGGGACTTGATCTGCCCATGGATTACAGGACACTGTCTAATGAAGATATTTTGCGGGTGGTCAAACACCTGACCAAACTCAAAGATTCTCATGGGCCAGCTGATGATATTGATTATCTCGGCAACAGAAGAGTCCGCCCTGTTGGTGAACTGGTTGAGAATCAGTACCGTATAGGACTGGTCAGGATGGAGCGGGCTGTTAAAGAAAGAATGAGTCTGCAGGAAGTTGCAACGCTGATGCCCCATGATCTTATCAACCCCAAACCTGTAACCGCAGTTTTAAAAGAATTTTTTGGTACATCACAGCTTTCACAATTTATGGATCAGACTAACTCTTTGTCTGAAGTTACCCATAAGAGAAGGTTGTCAGCTCTGGGGCCAGGAGGTCTAACCCGAGAAAGGGCTGGATTTGAAGTAAGGGATGTGCATCCAAGTCATTATGGTAGAATATGCCCTATTGAAACTCCTGAAGGACCAAATATTGGTCTTATTGTTTCCCTCACTACTCACGCCCAGGTTAATGATTTCGGCTTCATTGAAACACCTTACAGGATCGTAAAAAATGATCGTGTCACAGATGAAGTAGTTTATCTTGATGCTACCAAGGAACAGGGCGAAATCATTGCTCAGGCCAATGCGCCGATTGATGATCAGGGTAATTTTACCACTGAACTGGTTTCAGCGAGAATGCAGGGAGAATTCAACCTTGTACCCAAGGGAGAAATAACCCTCATGGATATTTCTCCCAGCCAGATAGTGTCCATATCTTCATCTCTCATTCCATTTCTGGAACATGATGATGCTAACAGAGCACTCATGGGCTCAAACATGCAACGCCAGGCAGTTCCCCTTCTTCAGGCAACCCAGCCTCTGGTAGGAACCGGAATGGAAGGTATCGTAGCGAGGGATTCCGGTAGTTGCGTGGCTGCAGAAGAAGACGGTGTAGTCAGATACGTGGATGCTGAAAAAATCGTTGTAAGTTATGACAAGCCACTGTCCCCGGCCAAAGGGGATACAGTCTGCTATGAGCTTCAGAAGTTTCATAAATCAAACCAGAACAGCTGCTTTGGCCAAAGGCCAAGGATTCTACCTGACCAGGTGGTCAAGAAGGGAGATGTCTTGGCAGATGGACCTGGAATCTTAGACGGTGAACTGGCCCTTGGTAAAAATCTCCTTGTAGCCTTTATGCCCTGGTGCGGATATAATTTTGAGGATTCTATTCTCATTTCAGAACGAATGGTCAAGGATGATGTTTTTACCTCGGTTCATATCGAAGAATTTGATGTAATTGCCAGAGACACCAAGCTTGGACCTGAAGAAATAACTAGAGATATTCCCAATGTCAGTGATGAGATGCTTAAAGATCTTGATGACAGCGGAATAATAATGATCGGTGCCAAGATCAAGCAGGACGACATTCTTGTGGGTAAAATTACTCCCAAGGGTGAATCTCAGCTTACACCCGAAGAAAGACTTCTGAGGGCAATTTTTGGTGACAAGGCAAGGGATGTAAAAAACACTTCCCTTAAAGTACCGCCTGGGATTGAAGGCACTGTAATAAACGTAAAGGTTTTTAACCGACGATCCAGCGATAAGGACGAACGTACTAAATCCATTGAAGACTATGACCTGGACAAGCTTTCCAGAAAGGAAGAGCTTCATATTGCATCTGCTACTGCTAATACCCGGGATAAAATATGGGAGCTGGTTTCTGGTAAACGCCTTGCCAACACAATAATGGGCAAAAAGAAAGGTCAGGTTCTTGCTGAGGCCAACCAGACACTTAAAAGAGAGACTCTGGATTTAATCCCAGTAAAAAAGTTAGCTGGAGTATTTGCCGGCAAAGACGTTAATGAAGCCCTTGATGAGATATTTCATTCTTATGATAACCAGATAAGGCTGATCCAGAATATGTACAGCCAGAAACGCGATAAGGTTACAGAAGGTGATGATCTGCCGCCTGGTGTGACTAAGATGGTTAAAGTTTACATTGCAGTGAAGAGAAAACTCAGTGTGGGAGACAAAATGGCTGGAAGGCACGGAAATAAAGGTGTTGTTTCCTGCATACTTCCTGAAGAAGATATGCCGTTTTTTGCGGATGGAACTCCCATGGATATTGTACTTAATCCCCTCGGTGTTCCATCCCGAATGAATATCGGTCAGATCATGGAAACCCATTTAGGCTGGGCAGCGAGGGAGCTTGGTAAGCAACTGGCTGATATGCTCGAATCGGGTGTCGATGTTCAAATGCTGCGCAAGGAAGTAAGCGAAGTGTTTAGTTCCCGTGAAATAGACGAACTTGCTAAAACCCTTGATGATGAACAGTTTGTAGCAGCAGTAAGGGAGCTTGAGACAGGTATTATTACTAAAACCCCTGTTTTTGACGGGGCCAGAGAAGAAGAAATTTGGTCATGGTTGGAGAAAGCTGGGCTTAGTAATGATGGAAAAACAGTCCTCTATGATGGAAGGACCGGAGATTCTTTTAAAAACAGGGTGACGGTAGGATATATGTATATCCTTAAACTGCATCACCTGGTAGATGAAAAAATACATGCTCGTTCCACAGGACCATATTCACTTGTGACTCAGCAGCCACTTGGTGGTAAAGCGCAGTTTGGCGGTCAGAGACTGGGTGAGATGGAAGTATGGGCCATTGAGGCCTATGGCGCAGCTTATCTTCTCCAGGAGTTTCTCACAGTAAAGTCGGATGATGTCACCGGCCGGGTCAACATGTACGAAAAAATAGTTAAAGGTGACAATTTCTTAGAATCAGCCATGCCTGAATCATTTAATGTCTTAATCAAAGAGCTCAAGGCCCTGGCGTTGGATGTTGAACTCCTTCAGGACGAGAAGAAAAAACATCATAGATAATTTTAAAAATGATGTATGTCTGGCTTTGTTTAAAAATATTATTTTATAAAATGAAGCCATTGCTATTAAATATAGAGGGAAACTTTTTACATATATAAGGACGGGGATATGAGTTTAGACGATCTTTTCTCCCAGCGGTCTGCAAGTACCACAACCATATCAGGCAAAGAGCTCAAGGGAATCAAGATAAGAGTCGCTTCTCCCGAAAAGATTCGTGAGTGGTCATTTGGTGAAGTAAAGAAACCTGAGACAATTAATTACAGAACTTTCAAGCCAGAACGTGACGGACTCTTTTGTGCCAAAATATTTGGTCCGGTTAAGGATTACGAATGCAATTGCGGAAAATACAAGCGCATGAAGCACAGGGGAATTGTGTGTGAAAAATGCGGTGTTGAAGTAATCGCATCCAAAGTCAGAAGGGATCGAATGGGGCATATTGAACTTGCCGCACCGGTTTCACACATCTGGTTTCTCAAAAGCCTGCCGTCCAAGATAGGGACTTTGCTGGATATGACCATGGCTGATATGGAAAAAGTACTTTATTTTGACGCCTATATGGTCATTGACCCTGGTCAGACAGCACTCACAAAAAAACAGGTCATTTCAGAAGACCAGTACATGCAGGTTCTTGATACATATGGTGAAGACACCATTAAAGTAGGAATGGGAGCGGAAGTTGTTCGGGATCTTCTCACGGAGTTGGATCTGAAAAAGCTTAGAAATGAACTGCGTGAAGAATCTCAGGCCACTCGGTCTCAGACCAAAAAGAAAAAAATTGCTAAGCGTTTGAAAATAGCAGAAGCCTTTTTAGAATCAGAAAATAAGTGCGAATGGATGATCATGGAAGCTATTCCGGTGATCCCACCGGAACTTAGACCTCTGGTCCCTCTTGACGGGGGGAGGTTTGCCACTTCTGATCTCAACGATCTCTACAGAAGGGTTATTAATAGAAACAATCGACTGAAAAGACTGCTGGAGCTCGGGGCACCGGATATCATTATCCGAAATGAAAAAAGAATGCTTCAGGAATCAGTTGATGCCCTGCTTGACAATGGAAGACGGGGCAGAGCAATTTCAGGAACCAATGGCCGACCCTTGAAGTCATTGTCGGATATGATCAAGGGCAAACAGGGCCGATTTCGTCAGAACCTTCTGGGCAAGCGCGTTGACTATTCCGGGCGTTCGGTAATTGTTGTTGGACCAAATCTCAAACTGCATCAATGCGGTCTTCCCAAAAAGATGGCTCTGGAGCTCTTTAAGCCTTTTCTTTATGCCAAGCTTGAAGAGAAAAACTATGCCAGCACAATCAAGAGTGCCAAAAAGATGGTAGAAAGGGGAGATGTCGTTGTCTGGGACATCTTAGATGAAGTAGTTAAAGAGTACCCCATTCTTCTCAACAGAGCTCCTACACTTCACAGGCTGGGAATCCAGGCTTTTGAGCCTGTTCTCGTTGAAGGCAAGGCAATAAGGCTTCATCCATTAGTCTGCTCTGCATTCAATGCTGACTTTGACGGTGATCAGATGGCGGTTCATGTACCTCTTTCAATTGAGGCCCAGGTAGAGTGCCGTGTTCTTATAATGTCAACCAATAACATTCTTTCCCCAGCCAACGGCGAACCAATAATTTTGCCTTCCCAGGATATTGTTCTTGGTCTTTATTATCTTACTGTTGAAAGATCCTTTCAGAAGGGAGAAGGTAAAATCTTTTCTGATCCCGGTGAAGTCATTTGCGCCATCGATGCCGGAGTCCTGGATCTTCATGCCAAGATTAAGGTCAGGATTGAGGGCAAAAGGATAGATACTACGCCAGGAAGAATTATAGTCGGGGAGATTCTCCCTGAGAATGTTCCGTACGAACTCGTCAACTGCCTGTTGACCAAGAAGACAATTGCCACGCTTGTTGGACAGACTTACCGCAGAGCCGGAACAAAGGCCACAGTTATATTGTGCGATAAGCTGAAAGATATGGGATATGAGTACTCAACCCGAGCTGGTATTACCATTGGTGTCAAGGATATGAAAATTCCTCAGACCAAACAAAAAATCCTTACGACATCCCAGGATCAGGCTAACGAGATCGAAAATCAATACAGAGAGGGTATTATTACCCGAACTGAAAAATATAATAAAATTGTTGATGTCTGGACCAAGGCTACCAATGATATTTCTTCACATATGATGAATGAGATATCCAAAGATATTCTTGAAAATAAAGACACAGGAGAAAAGGTTGAAAATGTTAGTCTCAACCCTATTTTCATGATGTCCAATTCAGGAGCCAGAGGTAATAAGGACCAGATGAGGCAGCTTTCAGGTATGAGAGGACTTATGGCAAAGCCCTCCGGAGAAATCATTGAAACGCCCATTACCTCATGCTTTAGAGAGGGATTGACTGTATTGCAGTACTTTACTTCAACTCACGGTGCTCGAAAAGGTCTTGCAGATACAGCCCTTAAAACAGCAAATTCAGGTTATCTGACCAGGAGGCTGGTTGACGTAGTACAGGATGTTGTTGTCTCTGAATACGACTGCGGCACAGTAGACGGAATCGAGATTTCCCACCTTATGAAGTCTGGAGAAATTCAGGAAAGGTTAAGTCAGCGGGTCCTTGGCAGGATTGCAATGTATGATGTGCTGGATCCTGAAACAGGAGAGGTTATTACTACCTCCAATGAAATGATTACAGAAGAAGCTTCCAAGAAGATCGATAATGCAGGCATCAACAGTATTAATATTCGATCAACGCTCACCTGTAAGACCAGGCGGGGGATATGCGCGCTCTGCTATGGGCGTGACCTTGCCCGGGGACACTTGGTCAATGTGGGAGAAACAGTGGGAATTATCGCTGCCCAGTCCATTGGAGAGCCAGGAACACAGCTTACCATGCGTACATTTCACATTGGTGGAACAGCGTCCAAGGAGATTGAGCGATCTAATATCAAAGCTCAGAATTCCGGACATATTGTTTTTGCACGCATAAGGACTGTTGAAAACTCCAAAGGTGAATCCATGGTCCTTGGAAAGAGCGGTCAAATCAAGATTGTGGATGATCAGGGCAGAGAACGCGAAAAGTACTTCCTGCCATCAGGAGCAAGACTTTTTGTAAAGCCGGACCAGGAAGTTAAGAAAGGTCAGCTCTTAGCAGAATGGGATCCCTTTAATGAGCCCTTTGTTACTGATGTTGGTGGTATCATAAGATTCTCTGATATTATTGAGGGCCGTACATATCAGGAAAAAGTTGATGAAACAACCTCAAGGGCCACCAGAACCATTATTGAGTACCGTTCCACAAACTATAGGCCCAGCATCTCCATTTGTGATGAAAAGGGTAAGATCAAGCATCGACCGGGCACAAATTCAGAAGCAATGTTTCAGCTTCCTGTTGGTGCGTTGCTCATGCTTCAGGACGGAGATGAAGTCCAGGCTGGAGATGTAATTGCAAGAAAACCGCGCGAATCATCCAAGACCAAAGATATTGTTGGTGGTCTGCCAAGAGTTGCTGAGCTTTTTGAAGTCAGAAAGCCCAAGGATCAAGCTATAGTTACAGAAATTGATGGAATTGTTTCTTTTGGTCCAGAATCAAAAGGCAAAAGAAAGATTATTGTTACTCCGGAAACAGGAGATCCCAAAGAGTACCTGATCCCCAAAGGAAGGCATATTACAGCCCAGGAAGGAGATTTTGTTGAGGCTGGTGAACTTATTACTGAGGGAAATCCGGATCTTCATGATATCCTTAAAATTAAGGGTGAAAAGTTTCTGGCCAATTATCTGGTGGAAGAAGTTCAGGATGTGTACAGATTTCAGGGTGTACAGATAAATGATAAGCATATTGAAGTAATTGTTCGTCAAATGCTCAAAAAAGTTCATATTATCGACCCTGGTGATACAGTGTTTCTCAGTGGCCAGCAGGTTGAAAAGAATACTTTCATGCGCGAAAACGAGAAGTGCATCAAAAGAGGTGAAAATCCCGCCATGGCAGAACCTCGGGTTCTTGGGATAACGCAGGCATCTCTGACAACGGAATCCTTTATTTCAGCAGCCTCATTCCAGGAAACTACCAAAGTTCTGACGGAAGCATCCTTAATGGCTAAGGTGGACAGACTAAGGGGACTGAAAGAGAATGTGATAGTTGGACGTCTTGTACCCGCCGGTACAGGTTACAGGGCGTATGTTAACAGCGGTATTACTGTACCTGAGCAGCCTGAGAACCCTGACAGGTTTTTGGAAGAGCTGGATCAGGAAGTTTATACAGATCCAAGAAATAGTTAGGATTTAATGAACTTCATATGTGCTCATTAACGATCCTTCAGGACAAAATACTTTCGCCTGTGATGATATTTTTCTTGACAAGGTCATAACCATAAACTAACTGCTACATGTTTCAGCAAGCAGAATAATTATTGGAGGATATATGCCAACCATAAACCAACTGGTTAGAAAGTCCAGGGATCAGGTTATTAACCGGAAGAAAAGAGCAGCTCTTCAGCAGTGCCCTCAGAAAAGAGGAGTATGTGTCCGCGTTTATACAACAACTCCCAAAAAGCCTAACTCAGCCTTGCGTAAGGTTGCCAGGGTAAGGCTTACCAATGGAATTGAAGTTACTTCATATATACCAGGCGAAGGTCACAATCTTCAGGAACATTCAGTTGTCATGATCCAGGGTGGTCGTGTTAAGGATCTTCCTGGTGTGCGCTACAAGATAATCAGGGGAACTCTTGATACATCCGGTGTTCAGGATCGACGGAAAAGTAGATCAAAATATGGCGCCAAAAGGCCGAAATAAATTTTAAGGGAGTTGAGATAATGCCACGTAAAGGTCCTATTCCTAAAAGAGCAGTGCTACCTGATCCAGCTTATGGAAGCCGGGTTCTGACCAAGTTTGTTAACAGATTGATGTATGACGGCAAGAAAAGTATTGCTGAAAAATTACTATATAAAGCCATTGAGCAGCTCGGTGAAAAAACTAATGAAGAGCCTATCAAAGCTTTTCATCAGGTTATTGATAACATCAAGCCGCAAATGGAAGTCAAGTCCAGACGTGTTGGCGGTGCAACATACCAGGTTCCCATGGAAGTTCGTCCTGACAGGCAGGAAGCATTGGCCATTCGCTGGCTGGTAAAGTATTCAAGATCCAGGGGTGAGCAGGGGATGGATAAAAAACTTGCTGCTGAACTCCTTGATGCTTTCAATGGACGAGGTGGTTCAATAAAGAAAAAAGAAGATACTCACAGAATGGCAGAGGCAAATAAAGCTTTTGCACATTACAGGTGGTAAGAACTTCTTAGAGAGATTCATCATATTTTGCATGAATCGTTGGTAAATTCGGTGAAAAT
>JBHEPK010000034.1:0-2419 GCA_046260325.1 Desulfonatronovibrio sp. | reverse complement strand
CTGAGTGCTTCTTCGGGTGATTTTGCGCTTAAAATACAGGCGCGTTTAGAAAAAAATGTTTTTTATGGCTAAATTTTCGGGAGAATAATGTGGGCAGGCTCGTACCTATAGAAAAACAGCGCAATATTGGCATAATGGCTCATATTGATGCAGGCAAGACAACGACTACTGAAAGAATTCTGTTTTATACAGGAGTGTCTCATAAGATTGGAGAGACTCATGATGGACAGGCCACAATGGACTGGATGGAACAGGAGCAGGAGCGTGGAATTACAATCACATCGGCAGCCACGACCTGTTTCTGGAAGGACCATCGGATCAATATTATTGATACTCCTGGACACGTGGATTTTACCGTTGAGGTGGAAAGGTCACTCAGAGTTCTAGACGGATGTGTAGCAGTTTTCTGTGCTGTAGGTGGAGTTGAACCCCAGTCTGAAACAGTTTGGCGACAAGCTGACCGCTATCACGTACCAAGGCTTGCATTTGTAAACAAGATGGACAGAACCGGAGCTGATTTTTTTAGAGTCGTTGAGATGATCAAGGACCGACTCAAGGCAAAGCCTGTTCCTCTGCAGATTCCCATTGGTTCAGAAGAAAACTTCAAAGGTGTTGTAGATCTTGTCCTCGGTAAAGCATTGATATTTAATGATCAGAGTTTTGGCAAAGAATTTGATCAAGTTGATATTCCAGCTGAACTGCAGGACGATTTTGAAAAGTGGCGTCAGCACCTGGTGGAAGCCATTGCTGAAGAAGATGAGACTTTGCTGGAAAAGTACCTCTCAGGAGAGGAACTCAATCCGGAAGAAATCATGGAAGGAATTCGCAAGGCTACTATAGCACTGACAATCTGTCCGGTACTTTGCGGATCAGCTTTCAAAAATAAGGGTGTACAGCCGTTATTAGACGCTACTGTTTCCCTGCTTCCATCACCTGTTGATATTCCTCCTATTAAGGGCAAGAATCCTGATAATGAAGAAGAAGAGATTGTTTGCCCTCCAGATGAGACCAAGCCTTTGAGTGCCTTAGCATTTAAGCTTGCATCTGATCCTTTTGTCGGTCATCTGACCTTTTTGAGGATATATTCCGGGGTTATTGAATCTGGAATGACTGTAATGAATGCTGTTTCAGGAAAGAAAGAACGTATTGGACGTCTTTTAAAGATGCATGCCAACAAACGTGAAGAGATTAAATCCGCATATGCAGGGGATATAGTTGCAGCTGTAGGTTTAAAGCATACTTCATCCGGTGAAACACTTTGCTCGCCGGACAGGCTGGTTTTGCTTGAATCCATGGAATTTCCAGAGCCGGTTATTGAAATTGCCATAGAACCCAAAACCAAAACAGACCGTGATGCTCTTGGAAGTTCTTTGCAGAAACTGGCAAAAGAAGATCCTTCCTTTAGAGTAAAGTCTGATGAAGAAACCGGTCAGACCCTCATTGCAGGGATGGGCGAACTTCACTTAGAAATCATTGTTGACAGACTGACTCGCGAGTTCAAAGTTGATGCTAATGTAGGCAAACCGAGAGTTGCATACCGCGAGACCATCACCAAGGATGTCAAGCATGAAACAAAATACATCAAACAATCAGGTGGACGTGGACAGTATGGACACGTTGTTATTGAGCTCGGACCCTCTGATCCAGGTCAGGGATATGTATTTGTTAACTCCATCGTCGGTGGTGTCATTCCCAAGGAATACATACCCGCAGTAGATAAAGGTATTCAGGATGCACTGAAAAGTGGAGTTGTGGCAGGTTATCCTGTTGTTGATGTTAAGGTAAATCTTGTTTTTGGATCCTATCATGATGTAGATTCTTCTGAACAGGCCTTTTATATTGCCGGGTCTATGGCATTTAAGGAAGCCTGTAATAAGGCTTCACCAGTACTTCTTGAGCCCATTATGTTCATTGAAGTTCTTACACCTGAAGAGTATCTTGGTGATATTATGGGTGATCTAAACGGCAGACGCGGAAAAATTATCAGTCTTGAACCTCGCTTGGGTACGCAGATAGTTCGCGCTCATGTTCCGTTGAGCAGTATGTTTGGCTATGCTACAGATATGCGCTCCAACACTCAGGGCAGAGCAACATATTCCATGCAGTTTGACCATTATGACAGGGTTCCGGCAAACATCGCCGAGGAAATCCTTAAAAGTAAATAGGGGGAAGAAATGGGAAAGTCAAAATTTGAGCGTAAGAAACCTCATGTTAATATTGGAACCGTAGGTCATATTGACCATGGTAAGACCACTTTGACTGCAGCCATTACCAAAGTAATGAGCATGAAGGGTGGAGGAAGTTTTGTAGCATTTGATCAGATTGACAAGGCTCCTGAAGAGAAAGAGCGTGGAATAACCATTGCAACAGCTCACGTCGAGTATGAGACAGATAAGCGTCACTATGCTCACGTGGATTG
>JBHEPK010000339.1:0-792 GCA_046260325.1 Desulfonatronovibrio sp. | reverse complement strand
CAATGACAGGTATTGAGTAACTACGTCTGTGGCTGTCAGGTGTCATTGCGAGCGAGTCTTCGAGCGCGGCAATCTTTCACGCGCTGAGGTAATTAAAAGTTACTCTCAGGCTCGGTTCAGGTCTGCCCGGGTGGGACGCTTTTAAATGATAATCATATTTCTGGGGTTTGATTATGGACTTTTCTGATAAGTATTCTGGATTGCCAAGATTTGATATGGATGAGGCCCTGAGACGATGTATGGGCAAAAAGGATTTTTTAGAAGAACTTTCTAAAATTTTCGTCAATGAAAGCCTGATCATGTACCTCCCTGGACTTGAAAAAGGGATGTTAGAGAAAGATTTTACTTTAATCGTCAAGAACGCGCATGGAATAAAGGGCGGTTGTGGGGCCATCGGATTGATCAGGTCAAGGGATATAGCCTATGATCTTGAAATGGCTGGTAAGGCAACAGATTATGAAAGTGCGGAAAAGATTTATCCTGCTTTATTAGGGGAGCTTGATGAAGTTAAACAATTAATTGATAACGGAATAGCAGGATAAGAATATGAGTGGTGACTCTTTTGGCAGAATATTCAGGCTGACAACTTATGGCGAATCTCATGGTCCAGGTCTTGGCGGGGTAGTAGAGGGTTGTCCCGCAGGCATTGAGCTTAATGAGGATATTATTCAGAAAGAGCTGGATAAAAGAAAGCCGGGCCAGGGTCCTGCTTCTACCAAAAGAAAAGAGTCTGACTGTGTCAGGATTCTTTCTGGAGTGTTTGAAGGAAAAACCACAGGAACAGCCATTGGT
>JBHEPK010000338.1:0-795 GCA_046260325.1 Desulfonatronovibrio sp. | reverse complement strand
CACAAAAGAAACTGCAGAGTGGTCAGGACCTGCTCCCACGAAGAGCATGTGAGCAATAAGGAAAAATGCTTTTGTCTGTCTTCAATGTCTGGATTATTGTCAAGCGAAGAGAGTGGCCAATAAAATATTCTTCTTAGATTCATTCCCGGTTTATCCTGATCTTGCAAAGTCCCTGGTTAGCGTTTAACTTACATTCTGAAATAAGTTAATGTTAGACAAAAATTCCAAAGCTCTGTAAGAATAATTAGAGGAGACTTTTATCATGGACCGATTTTTCAACAATGCCGGCCCGGTAAAGCCTGAAATTCACTATACCATTGATCCCCTTAAGCGGGTGGATTGGGAGGAAATTTCCGGTTATATTGATCAGCAGCGCTATTTTGTCCTGCACGCACCGCGTCAGACCGGCAAGACCAGCACCCTTCTGTCCATGATGAAGGCCATCAATGAAAAAGGGCAATACGTCTGCGCCTATGCCAACATAGAAGGAGCTCAGGCAGCAAGGGGGGACGAGACCAAAGGGATTCCTTCCATATGCATGTCCATAGCCAGTGCCATTAATCTGTATCTAACAGAGCCTGAAGTAAAAAAATGGCTTTTTGAGAAACTCCAGACTGTTCCGGTACACACTCTGCTGAGCGAAATGCTTGCCATGTGGGCTCAGACAAGTGATAAGCCGGTGGTGCTGCTGTTGGACGAAGTAGACGCCTTAGTGGGAGATACTTTGATTTCCCTTTTGCGCCAGATCCGTTCCGGCTATGCCCAGCGCCCGGAGGCCTTTCCCCAGAGCATAAT
>JBHEPK010000337.1:463-803 GCA_046260325.1 Desulfonatronovibrio sp. | reverse complement strand
ATATCACTCTGGATGCGCGTCTCTCGCCGCAACAGAATGCTCAGAACTATTTCAAAAAATACAAAAAAGCGGCGCGTGGTGTCGATCACAGTCAGCGCCGACTCGCAGAAACCCGGGTCGAATTGCAATGGTTGGAAGAATTGATGTACCAGCTGGACGATCATCCTGACCCGGCCGATCTGGAAACCATCTATGCCGAGCTTGATGAGGCTGGTCTGCTCAAAGGAACTGACACACACCATAAAAAGCGTACCCGTCAGTCCAGTGCGCCGCAGGAGCTGGCCAGTCCTTCCGGCATCAAGGTGCTGCGCGGCAGAAATAACCAGCACAACGATCTGTT
>JBHEPK010000337.1:0-453 GCA_046260325.1 Desulfonatronovibrio sp. | reverse complement strand
GGATATAACCTATGCTGCGACCATCGCCGCAGGGCATTCCAAGGCCAAAAATGATGCCAAGGTCGAGGTGATGATGGCCACCGCAGAGAACGTATCGCGCCCCAAGGGAGCTCGGCCCGGACTGGTTACCGTAAAAAAATACAAGACCCTGGTTGTCGCCCCGTTCAGGCCGGAATGACTCGTGGTAGCGGCTATTTTTTTTGTTGCAAACAAAAAATTCCTTTGTTATAACGTGCCCACGTTTCATGCCGAAGTGGTGGAATTGGTAGACACGCTAGGTTCAGGGTCTAGTGTTCGTATGAACGTGGGAGTTCGAGTCTCCCCTTCGGCACCAAAAAAAACAGACCGCTTCGGCGGTCTTTTTTTTTGCTCAAATATCGAGACTCGAAGCGGAGCGAACGCAACCACACCTCCTTATGAGACAACTCCCCAAAGTAGACATTTTTATTGCAT
>JBHEPK010000336.1:383-831 GCA_046260325.1 Desulfonatronovibrio sp. | reverse complement strand
ACACTGGCCTGTTTGGCCAACTCACTGATAGCCTGGGCAGATTGTCCCATTACATCTGCAGTCTCACCTGCAACCCTGTTTATATCATCAACAGAGCGGTTGATTTCCTCACTGGCGGATGACTGCTCTTCTGAGGCAGTAGCAATTGCCCTGACCTGATCAGAAGACTTTTCAGCAAGACTCACAATATCTTCAAGCTGCTTACCAGAACTGTTGGACAATTCAGTAGCTGTCTTTACCGATTCCACTGTTTTATCCACGCTTTTGGCGTTAACTTTGACGTCTTCCTGGATAGCCTGAATAGACTCGCCAACTTCTTTAGTGGCGTTCATTGTTTTTTCAGCCAGCTTGCGCACTTCATCTGCAACTACGGCAAATCCCCTGCCAGCCTCACCAGCTCTGGCCGCCTCAATGGCGGCATTCAATGCCAGGAGATTGGTCTGATCAG
>JBHEPK010000336.1:0-318 GCA_046260325.1 Desulfonatronovibrio sp. | reverse complement strand
CTGCATTATAGCTTTAATGGCTTCCTGAACTGTCTTTGAACCCTGCAGGGCATTATTCTGGGCATCTTCAGAATATTCAGCTGCCTGAGAAGCATTCTTGGCCACCTCTAATACTGTGGCATTCATTTCTTCCATGGCGGTTGCTGTTTCCTGAGTCCTCTGTTGCTGATCTTCAGAGCCGCGGCTTGCCTGTTCAACCTGAGCTGACAACTCTTCTGAAGCAGAAGAAATGCTTTCAATTATATCATTAATCTTTTCAGCAGCATCAAGCATTCCCTGTTTTTGTGCCTGTTCAGCCTGATTCATGGCTTCTTCAGC
>JBHEPK010000335.1:0-840 GCA_046260325.1 Desulfonatronovibrio sp. | reverse complement strand
AACAGCAGGTCGGAGCATTCACGGAATACTTCGTCAAGATGGAACTGACGATGTATGGTTTTCAGGTATACGGAACTGAAGTCGATGATCGTGGAATCGATTTTGTCGCTAGATTTGAACAAGAACCATTCATTGAAGTGCAGGTAAAATCACTCCGATCTACTGGCTATGTCTTTATGCAGAAAGAAAAGTTTGTGCTGAGTGAACACCTGTATTTAGCTCTTGGATTACTTTTTGATGGCCAATCGCCTGAACTCTATCTAATTCCTTCGGTTTTCTGGAAGCAAGATAATGCAATCTTTGTCAGTAGGGACTACGAAGGGCTGAAAAGCAAACCCGAGTGGGGACTTAACATATCGAAAAAAAATATGCCGTTATTAGAAATCTATCGTTTTGAGAAGGTCGTTGCAACTATGGTGAGTGAACCGGCTAACAAGGTAAATGCAGTCGAGGATAGTACCTTGCGTGGCTGATTTGCAACGTTACAAGCCACCGGCTATCGCCATGGTATATTTGAGGAAAGCTTGTTGATTTTAGCGGCAGCTTTATTCACCAGCAAAGCTATTTAGGCATAACTCAAGCCCCAGTCTTTTTCTTCAATGGTTATAGTATTATTTTGCGGAGCTGATTATGTCCAAACCTCCCAAGAAGAAAAATGAGCCCGTCCAATAACATCGAAATTGTTGCTTAAATAAATTAGGGCATGTATCTCATTTTCATTGACACGGTCCGCTACATCAAATGTCCAACTTGCTCATGTTTGGTTGATAGTACGAATATTGAAAATGTCATTTTAAAAATTGATGACTCTCGATTAAGTGATTTAACGTCCGATGAATT
>JBHEPK010000334.1:0-860 GCA_046260325.1 Desulfonatronovibrio sp. | reverse complement strand
AGGATGCAGTATCCGCATAACGTACGGATTATCCGAGTGATGTGCTCGGGGATGGTCCATCCTGAATTTATCATGGATGCCCTGTCGCAAGGGGCTGACGGGGTGATGGTCCTCGGCTGACACCTTGGCGAATGTCATTACCTGGATGGTAATTATAAAGCGATGACCCGTTCCGACATGGTCGTTGAATTGTTGGAAGATTTTGGTTACGAGGCCGAACGGTTCAACTTGACCTGGGTTTCCTCGGCGGAGCCGGATAAATTCGTTGCGGCGGTAACACAGATGACCGCCTGCATCAAAAAATTAGGTCCTGTAAACGTTCAGGATGCCCCAGTGGCATAAAGGGAGGAGATATGGGTGTAACTACTGCTATGGAGTGGTTGGGATCCTGCTCGGGATGTGAAATTGCCATTCTGAACATAGGCGAAGATCTCGTGCCGATTATCACCGAGGCCCTGGACATTGTCCATTGCCCCGTACTGATGGATCATAAATATTTTGGTCAGTGCGGCGAAGGGCTGACCCTGACGATTCCCGAGGCCGTTGTCGGTATTGTCACCGGGGGGGTGAGTAATCACGAACACCTGGAAGTACTCGAAGAGATGCGGGCCAAATGCAAGGTGTTGATTGCCCTTGGTACCTGTGCGACCCACGGCGGCATTCCCGCCCTGATGAACGGGCAGGACCGGGCAGAGAGCTGGGAGGGGATTTTTCACACCGAGACGACTGATCCGGGGGCGAAGATACCCACTGTTGAGGTGCCGGCGCCGCTTGATCGGGTTTATGCCTGTGACGAGAAGGTGAAGATTGATATGCAGCTGCCCGGCTGTCCGCCCAATCCGGCACTGATTGCCGAGGTG